>DASRSD010000127.1 GCA_035656635.1 Pirellulales bacterium | reverse complement strand
TCGTTTGTACACCAGTTGGCGAAATTGCCGGCCACATTTTACAAGCGGCCGCCGCGGCCCCCGACCGCGCACTGTTGACTGACGCCGGCAGCACCAAGGCTGCAATTGTTTCCAAAATAGAAGCTGCGTTGCCGGCCGGCAAACATTTTGTGGGCAGCCATCCACTGGCTGGCAGCGAGAAAAAAGGAGTTCAATTCGCCCAGGCCGATTTATTTGAAAATCGTGTGGTCGTCATCACACCCACAACTCGCACTTCGCCGGCCGACCTCCAAGCAGTTACCGACTTATGGTCGTCACTGGGAGCCAACCTACTGACCATGTCTCCGGAAGTTCACGATCAAATACTCGCTGGCACCAGCCATGTGCCGCATGTGATTGCTTCGGCGTTGGCCGGAACCACGCCGCAGGCCGATTTGCCTCTTACCGCCGGCGGCTGGCGCGATGTAACTCGCATTGCGGCGGGCGATCCGGCACTGTGGGCCCAAATTCTGCTGGAAAATCGGGTTAACGTCTTGAAGTCGCTGGCCGGGTTTGAGACAAAGGTGGCTGCGTTTCGTTCGGCGATTGAGCGCGGAGACACCGCCAGCCTCCGTGCTTTGCTCACGGAAGGAAAACAAGTTCGCGATGCTCTGGGAGATTGATATCTATCCGGCGCCGGGCCAGTCCGATCGGTTGGCTTTGGAAGTGGCTGCCGATGCCGCAGAGCTGGGAATCGCCTCTGGATTACACGTTGTGGCCGCGGCCGGCTATTTGCTGCAAGGCAGGCTGGAGCGCCCTCAAGTAGAACGGCTTGCTCGAGAATTGTTTGCCGACCGCGTAGTGGAGCAGGCCGTGGTTTCGCTGGTGGGCGAAGATCCCCCAGTTCCTCCAGCCGACTTGGCTGGCTTTTTGAAGAACTTTCCGCTTGGAGCAGGGCAGGGGAGTGTGGGGCCGAATTTAACCGCCCCACCTCAATTAGTTCACGTGCTTTCCAAGCCCGGCGTAATGGACCCTGTGGCGCAAAGTGCCCAAGCGGCAATTGCCGATTTCGGCCTCTCGGTGGAAGCGGTTCGCACGCTGCGAAAATTCTGGTTGGCGAATTTGCCTGCGGAAAAACTGCCGTTGCTGGCGGCAAAAGTGTTGGCCAACGACGCCATTGAGCAAGTTGTGATCGGCTCGTTGAAATTCGATCGTTTGGAATTGGGCTCCGACTATGCGTTCCTGCTGGTCACCGTGCCGCTGCGCGATATGGATGATGCCGCCCTGAGAAAACTCAGCCGCATTGGGCAACTGTTCTTATCGCTGGACGAAATGCAAACCATCCAGGCGCACTTTCGCCAGTTGGGGCGCGATCCCACGGACGCCGAATTGGAAACATTGGCCCAAACCTGGAGCGAGCATTGCAGCCACAAAACGCTGGCCGGCCGCATAGCTTACACGGGTCCGTTCCATGGCCCGAGCGCTTCCGTTGGTTGCACAAATTATGCTTCCACCACGGCTGCCTCGACGAACATCCAGCCGCAATCGCACCATTTTGAAAACATGCTGAAGGAAACCATTTTTGCCGCCACGCAGAAAATTCGCGCGGCCAAAAAAGAAAGCGGCCAAGACGATTGGTGCGTAAGCGTGTTTCAAGACAATGCCGGCGTGGTGAAATTTGATGACCAGTACCACGTCGTTTTCAAGGTTGAAACACACAATCATCCTTCCGCTTTGGAACCGTACGGTGGTGCAAATACAGGGCTCGGCGGCGTGATCCGCGATTCCTTAGGCACCGGGCTGGGGGCCAAGCCCGTGGCCAGCACCGATGTGTTTTGCTTCGCGCCCCCCGATACGCCGGCTGATACGCTACCGCCGGGCGTGTTGCACCCTCGCCGTGTCATGAAAGGCGTTGTTGCCGGCGTGCGAGATTACGGCAACCGCATGGGCATTCCTACCGTCAACGGCGCGATTTATTTCGATTCTCGCTATTTGGGCAACCCGCTGGTCTTTTGCGGCAACGTTGGTCTGCTGCCGGTCGATAAATCGCACAAGCAGCCGCAATCGGGCGACTTGATTGTCGCCATCGGTGGCCGCACCGGGCGTGATGGCATTCACGGGGCGACTTTTAGCTCTGCCGAATTGACCAGCGATAGCGAAACCCTTTCCGGAGGAGCGGTTCAAATTGGCAACGCCATTACCGAAAAAATGCTGCTCGACGTGGTGCTGCAAGCCCGCGATCGCGGCTTGTACACGGCCATTACCGATTGCGGCGCGGGCGGATTTTCCAGCGCCGTCGGCGAAATGGGGGCCGAATTGGGCGCCTACGTCTGGCTGGACCGAGTTCCGCTGAAATACACGGGCCTGTCGTATACCGAAATTTGGATTTCCGAAGCCCAAGAGCGAATGGTTCTGTCGGTGCCGCCGGCGAACTGGCCAGAATTGAAGGCATTATGCGAATTGGAGAATGTAGGAGCCACTGCCATTGGCGAATTTCGTCCCACAGGCTTGTTGCAACTGTTCTACAACGACCAGCAGGTCGCCGAGCTGTCGATGCAATTCTTGCACGACGGACGGCCGCCCGTCGTGCGCACCGCCGTGTACACTCCGTCAGCGGAAAAGCCGTTGGAATCGTTGTCGTCGAATTCCAATGTTGAAGCCGGCTTGAATTCTATCGATCACAACAACACGCTGCTCAAAATTCTCAGCTCGCTCAACGTGTGCAGCAAGGAATGGGTGATCCGCCAGTACGATCACGAAGTGCTCGGAGGCAGCGTAATTAAGCCGCTGGTTGGCATTCGCAACGACGGCCCCAGCGACGCCGCCGTCCTGCGGCCGGTGCTAAACTCGCACCGCGGCATTGTTATTTCCTGCGGCATGAATCCGCGCTATGCCGATTTCGATGCTTACCACACGGCTGCCAGCGCCATCGACGAGGCCGTACGCAATTGCATCGCCGTGGGCGCCGACCCCCAGCGCATTGCCATTCTCGATAATTTCTGCTGGGGCGATTGCGAACAGCCCGAAACTTTGGGCTCGCTGGTTCGCGCGGCGTGTGCCTGTCACGATGTAGCCGTCGCCCTGGGCACGCCGTTTATCAGCGGCAAAGACAGCCTCAACAATGAATTCCGATTTACCGATGCCACTGGCGAAAAGCGCGGCCTGGCCATTCCACCGTCGCTGCTCATTAGCGCCCTGGGGCAGGTCGACGATGTCCGCCGCTGTGTGACGATGGATGTCAAACGGGCCGGCAACATCCTGTATCAAGTCGGCGCCACGAAAAACGAACTTGGCGGCTCACATTTTGCTCTGGTCAATGGCTTGAGCGGCGGACACGTGCCGCAAGTTGATGTCGCCCGGGCAAAGGCCACCTTCGCCGCCTTGCACGCCGCCATTCATGCCGGCTGCGTGCACTCCTGCCACGATTTAAGCGAAGGCGGTTTGGCCGCTGCTGCCGCGGAAATGGCCTTCGCCGGTGGCTTGGGCGCGCGTTTGTATTTACTGGAAGTGCCGCACGAAGTGCAATCGGCAGAGGCGGCGGAAGTTTCCGGCGGCTTGGCCACGGTGCTGTTATTTGCCGAATCGAACAGCCGGTTTCTGGTAGAGGTTTCTCCGGAATATGTTGGGCACTTTGAAGCCTTGATGGGAAACGTTCCCCACGCCGCCATCGGCGAAGTAACCGCTGCGCCGCAATTGCGAATTGTCGATGTCGATCCCGCAACGGATCGGCACGTCGTGGAACTGGAGGTCGCAGCGCTTAAGTCAGCCTGGCAAAAACCGCTGATGTGGTAAAGCAATGCCGGCGACCAATCGTCGGTTTGGATGTCTGAAATGCAACCGAAAATTTTGATCCTGCGAGCCCCGGGCACTAATTGCGATGGCGAAACCGCTTACGCCTTCCAGCGTGCCGGCGGACAAGCGGAAATTCAGCATGTGCGCCGGGCGCTGGAAAATCCGCGGCTGCTCAACGAGTATCAAGTGCTGTGCATTCCCGGCGGCTTCAGCTATGGCGACGATCTGTCCTCCGGCCGCATCTTCGGCGTGCAATTGCAGCATCACCTAGCCGATGCGCTGCAGCAATTTAAGGCGGCGGGAAAATTAATTCTGGGAGTTTGCAACGGCTTTCAAATACTGTCCAAATGCGGCTTGTTGGCCTCGGATGATCCGGCTCATGGTCCGGCCGTCACGCTTGCCTGGAACGCATCCAGAAAGTTTGAAGACCGCTGGGTAAACCTGGCCGCCGATAAAAGCAAGTGCGTTTTTCTAGCCGGCATTTCCCAAATGTACCTGCCGGTAGCACATGGCGAGGGGCGGTTTTTCGCCCGCAATGAAACCGTGCTGGCCGAACTAATCCGGCGTGGGCAATTACCGCTGAGATACGCGCCCCAACCAAGCTCAACGCAAAACGATTCTGGCCCAGCAATCACCGATCAGCCGGTAGCGTATCCCGATAATCCCAATGGAGCGCAAGCAAACGTGGCCGGCATGTGTGATGAAACGGGCCACGTCTTGGGGTTAATGCCGCATCCGGAGCGGCACATTGATTTCACGCAGCATCCTCGTTGGACACGGGGCGAGGCAGCCGAAGTGGGCGATGGCTTAAGGCTGTTTCAAAACGCCGTCCAATTCTTCCGTTGAAACCGCTTCGCCCGATTCCGCCGGATAACCGGTGGTTACCGAACCGGGAACCGCAGTTTCCGCCGGCGGGGCGTTTCCAGGGAGAACGGTCACGGCCTGGTCGGCTGGCCCAGGCATGGGAGCCATCGTAGAAACTGTTGCGCCAGGAATCATGGCCCCCTGCTGGCAACTGCAACCAGGCGCTGCCGAAGCTGCGACCGCAGGGCACGGATTACCGCACGGCGGCGAGGTCACAACCGGCTGTGAATCGGCAAACCAATTTTGCAGCTTCCACACCTCGACCCGTCGCAGGGTCTCCGTGCAATCGGCACAACCCAGTGCCGGCAAAATCGATAGGACCGCCAAGATTGTCAACTTGCGCATATTCATCGCTCCTGACCGCGTTGCAATATTACCCCACGTTGCGGTCAGGCAACCCTAGCTTGCCGTGTGGCGATGTGCAAACGCCACAAGCGGAGAATTTTCGCGATATTTTTCGCGGGCAACAACGTACTAGCCCTTGCGATGCCGAATACGAGAGCGCATGCGGCGTTTTTTGCGACCTAGTTTGCGGCGGCCTTTACCTGTCTTCTTGACACCCACAGCAATCTCCGTGTGATGAAAGTTGGCGGAATCGAATGTTCGCGGCGTCGGCCGGCTGCTTGCTGGCTGGTGAGTTCTCGCCGCCTAATTGGCCGCTGATTCTAACACGAGATGCTGGCGCGACAAGAGCCGAATCGGCAAGTCGGGCTTCCCAACGACTGTTCGCGCAGCGATCGAGCAAAAAGATCAACCTGCCATCAACGCTTCTTCCAATCGACATTCGACAACGACGCCAGCGCCAACATCAGCGAATGCGTGCCGTCGCGGCCATGTCCTTGGGCTTTCAGCGCCACATACAACTGATGCGCCAGCGCTAGCCCGGGCATCGACAAGCCCATGCGTTTGGACTCTTCCAAAGCAATTCCCATGTCTTTGATGAAATGCTCGACAAAAAATCCTGGGTCGAAATTATTGGCCATGATCCGCGGCCCGTAATTGGAAAGCGACCAGCTTCCCGCCGCCCCGGAAGAAACCGATTGCATCACGCTTTCCAAATTCAAGCCGGCCTTGTAACCGTACAACAGCGCCTCGCACACCCCGATCATGCCCGTGGCAATCAGAATTTGATTGACCATTTTTGTGTGCTGCCCGGCGCCGGGCGGTCCCTGATACACAATGGTTTTGCCCATCGCTTCCCAACAGGGCTGCAAGGCTTCTACCACGTTGCGCTCGCCGCCAATCATCATCGACAACCGCGCCTCACGTGCGCCCACGTCGCCGCCGGAAACGGGCGCGTCGACGGCGTGTACTCCTTTGGCTTTTGCCTTTTCTGCAATTTCCACGGCCAGCGATGGTTCGCTTGTGGTCATGTCGGCCAGCACGGTGCCCGGTTTGCTCCCAGCCAGCGCTCCCTGCGGACCGAGCATAATTTCGCGGACATCGGCTGGAAACCCAACAATGCTGAACACCACGTCGGCTTGCGCAGCCACAGCTTGCGGCGAATCGGCCCATTGGGCCCCCTTGCCCAAGAGCGCTTCAGCTTTGGATTTGGTGCGGCTGAAGATCGTCATGGCGAAACCCCGGTCGATCAAATGGCCGCACATGCTGCGGCCCATCACGCCGGCGCCGATCCATCCCAAGCGCGTTTTTCCCGGAGCAACAGTATCCATAAATCCTCGTATTGCCAATGGATGATGCGCGATGTGTTTTCTGTTCCCGATCGCCTGCTGCTGCCTCGGCCTCGGCCTTAGTCTTCCCACCGTTCCGGCCGCTGGAAGATTTCGGTCAGAATGACGGCATCGCGAAGGCCCTTGCGGCCAGCCAACAGCAGTGCAATATCGCCGGCCAGTTTGCGATCGTTCAATTGCCGTGCCACCGGCGCAATGGCTGCCGCTGCGTTTGGAGACATGCCACCAGTAGCCGATGAAGCTCCGGTCACGCTAGCCCTGCTGCCAGGGGATAGATTGTTATCTTTTAAGCTCCCCACATCGTGCTGAAACACCCGCTGCATGTGGGCGCGAAAATCGTCGTCGGCCGCTTTCACGCGGCTGAGTTGCACAGTCCGCCTCGCAAATACGGAATCATCTAATGTTTCTGCAACATGCTGGGCAACCGATTCCCGAGGGGTTGCCGGCGGTGTTGGCGTCGGAGCGCGCGCCACTTCTACCCTCGGGGATCTAGCGGGACGCGAAGAGGAAGGTTTTTCCTCCCGCCGCGAACTACCTCCCGGCTGTTGTGCTGCCGGTGCCCGACGAGAGGGACGCTGCCTTTGCACATTGCCTGGGCGACCGCTGGAAGGCTCCATGGTTCCTGGAGCTTGACCAGTGGCGGGCACTTGGCCAGCGGCTGGCATTGCCTTGGCAGGCTTGGCAGCGGCGCGCCCTTCGCGCGCGGCCTGCGCTTGCCGCAAAAATTGATCGATTTCCGATTGCAGCGGATCACCGGCCCCTTGGGGAGGCTGTTGCTGCGGAAGCGGCTTCGGCGGTGCAGCCCCGCGTTGCGGCGGCTTCTGGGGAACCTGTCCGGCAAAGCGGCCAATCACCCACACCAACAGGGCGATAATGAACGGCATGAGGGTTAAAAAGTCGTTCCACCCGAAAGCCAACAAATACATGGACATGGTCACTTATAATTCGATGTTCAGGCTGATTCGCAGTTCCGTTTCCCTGCCCTGCCCCTTCGATCCTTGCCCGCGGCGCTTCAATTAGGTCGGCGTCGTCGTTACACCCACGCCGGAAATGCTGCGCCGCATCTCGGTATCGGCCTGAATGTTCCGCAGCTTGTAGTAATCCAATATTCCCAAGGCCCCGTTTTGGAACGCCGCGGCAATGGCTTTGGGCACTTCTGCTTCAGCCGCCACCAGGCCTGCCCGGGCGCCTTCAATCGAGGCAATGTTCTCTTGTTCCAAGGCCACGGCCATTGCTCGACGTTCTTCGGCTTTGGCGCGGGCGATGCGCATGTCGGCCTCGGCCCGGTCGGCTTGCAGACGAGCGCCAATATTCTCACCCACATCTATGTCGGCAATATCGATGGACACAATTTCAAACGCGGTTTGCGAATCGAGCCGCCGCGCCAGTACGGCCTTGGAAATGCGATCCGGATTTTCCAACACGTCCATGTGAGTTTCCGACGAGCCGATGGCGCTCACAATGCCTTCGCCCACCCGGGCAATAATGGTCTCCTCCGTCGCCCCGCCGATCACCTGATTCAAATTCGTGCGCACCGTCACGCGGGCTTTTACCCGGCATTGAATGCCATTTTTGGCCACGGCATCGAGCGTTTCTTTGCCGGAGCCCCGAGCCGGGCAATCGATGACCTTGGGATAGACACTGGTTTTTACCGATTCCAAAACGTCGCGGCCGGCCAAATCGATGGCGGTGGCCAATTTGTAGCCAAGCTTGATGGTTTTGGCTTTATTGGCGGCAATTATGGCTCGAATTACCAGCGGCACTCGCCCGCCGGCTAAATAATGCGCCTCTAGCGCCTTGCTGGTGATGCCAGTTTCTTCCCCCAAACCGGCCTGCACGGCCATAATTTTGCTGCGCACAATTACCGCTGGGTTCACTTTGCGAAACGTCATGCCCAACAAATCGAAAATGCCAATGCTTGCCCCCGTGGTGACGGACTGAATCCAGAGGCGAAAATACCGGGCAAACACTACCAGCGCCACGAGCGCCACGACAATGCCCACCAAAATAATAGCGATTGTCACCACTTGACCAACTTCGGCATCGGCAATGAGCATGGGCATGAAAATCTCAACTTGGAAATTGCAGCGCGGGTTCAGTCGTGTAGGTTGCTGGCCTCTTCCGGCATAGCACAATTTAGGCCATCGCCAACCAACTGCGCAGTGTTGCCAACCTGTGGGGTCGTGTCAAGCCGCAGGGCATTCCCAGCAATGAATTGCCGCGAAAACCAGGGCCTTTATTGTAATGGATCGAACGGATCGAGTCCCAACGTATCGATGGGGCGCGACAAAATATCGTCAGCCTGCTCCGCGTCTTTTCCCCTAACATCCCCGGCCGACGCGGGATCGATGGGCCGAACCACGACCATCGTGCCGCGGACTTCAATGACCCGTACCGCCTGGCCCGGTTCAATCGGCTGTCCCTCGCTCATGGCGTCAATGGTTTGGCCGTCGACGGTCACCGCGCCGCTAGGCAACATTTTCGATTTCGCTTCTCCCACCCGACCCACGAGTTGCCGCAAGCGGCGGCGATCGTCGCTGTCGGGCAACACTTCCTCGGCCGTGGGAATGCTTGGGAGCAACCGTCTGCCTACCGGGGTGCGGGGCAAAAGTCGAAACGCCGCCGCCAACACTGCCGGCACCGCAATGCAGGCCACGGACAAAAACATAATTCCCACGGTTGGCCCACTTTGCAAAAACGCCATCACAATGGCGGCAATGATGGAAACGAACGAAAGAAACCCAATTACGCCCCCCGACGGGACGAAAATCTCTGCCATCGTTAATGACAGTCCCACCATTAGCAGCAGAGCGGACCAAAAAACTGGAGACATCTTTTGAAGTGCGAGGCGAGGATCAAAGGAGAAAAGGAGCGAACAATCGACACGCCGGAAATTTTACGCGGAATTGCGAAAGAGGGGAACTCGGGGCCCGGCGGCCACATTGATCCCCCGCATAGTTTATGCCCGCACCGAGCGTACCACCACCCGGCTTCCGATCACGTCGACGACGGTAACCGGCATGCCACGGTCGATGGCTTCCCCATCGGCAATGACGTCGACCAACTGATCGCCAATGCGGGCTTTGCCTGACAGAATTAACCGGGTGGTTGCCACCCCCTGTTGCCCCAGCAAGTGGCGGAAATCGGCGAGAGCTTCCCGCTGTGAAATAATTTCCATTTCTTCATTGGAGGGAGGCTGCAGCATCATCCGATTAAACACCGGCGCATGCGGCAGGAACCGGCGAATAACCACCGCCGCGACTAAGCTTCCCGAGATGGCCCCGCCGAGCACCAAGAGCGAATTGCGAAGCTTATCCCATTGATATTCATTGCCGGGAATCACAAACGTTTGGCTGGCCAGCACCAACGAGGCAATAATCATCAGCCCGCCGCCAAAGCCGAAAATGGCGAGACCCGGCAGCACAAAAATTTCCAGCGCCACGCACAATATGCCTGCGAAAAACAGAATCAATTGCAACGCCACCGGATTGCCTTGCAGATGCTGCGCCCAAAAGTATAACAGCGCGGAAAGCAAGGCAATAAACCCGCCAATTCCCACGCCCGGCGCGTGCACTTCCAAATACACGCCGACGAAAATCATGATCAGCAAAAACATGCGCGCCCCTTCGGACGTTAGCGCGTCGATTAAAAAATCGGCCCAGCCGGGCTCGACCATTGCCGGATTGCGCTCCAGGCCGTAGGCCTGCTTGAATTGCTCGAAGTTATCGACCACTTTCCAAGCCAACCCCAACTGTTCCGCCTTAGGCCCGGTAAGCTGCAATGGGCCGCGAGTCCCCGTGACCAATTCCCCTTGCTTCCATGCGGCGGGATCGCGCTGCTGCTTTAATTCTTCCTCGCAGAAATAGCCGGACATATTCGTGCTGGGATTGGTGTAGCGATACACCTTCAATTCCGGATCGATCATCGCCGCCGGCAGCGACCAGGAGCGCGATTTATCTTTACTCAGCGCTTCGCGCAGCACGCTCACGGCCAGCGGCCTGGCATCGGCCTTCAGCACGTCGGCTCCTTCGCCGCCGAGCTTCGCATTCGGACCCATCACAAGTTGATCACAGGCCAGCGCAATCAGTGCGGCATCGCCGCGCGCCCGGTGCGGAACGTAGGCCACGGTGCGAACCTTGCTGGAATCGAGCCCGGCAAGATAACTCACCAAGCGCAAAGCGTCGTCGTACGATCCGCCGTCGCTCTCGATATACAGCACAACCAGGTTCACATCGTTGACGCGAATTTGGTCTTGCATCAGTTTCTGCACGCGGCTGACCGTGGTTGCGGTAATGGGGCGCTTCAAATCGACCTGCACTGGCCGCCAACCGCCGACCAGGCCGGGATTGTCTTGCAGCGAATCGATTGGAATTTTCAAAGCCCGGGCAACATCGGTCCGGTCGTCGGCTAAATAACTGACGAATCCCAAATCTTGCCGAGCCTGCCGACCATCGACCAACAGCGGCCGGGGCTGCAGTTCTTCCACATTTTGCACCACCCGATGCTTTTTGAGCTCGTCCAGCCCGTCTTCCAAGACATACTCAGTGCCAACTTCCGTCGAAACTTTTAGCACTTTGAGATTTTTGTCGAGCATGCCGAGTGCAATGGCGGCAGGAATGGTGCCCCGGGCGTCGGCAATTTCTTTGTAGCCGCTATGAATCGTGGGGCCGATGACCGATTCGTCGATGCCGGCTTCGCCAATTTCGGCATTGGGCGCCATGATGATTTCTTCGCAGGCCATTGCCACCAGCACTGCGTGCCCCTTCACCGTTTTGGGAATATAGGCGACGGTTTTTACGCCGCGGGCCAAATCACGCAAATCGCGCGAGAGGAACTTTGCCAGTGACAAGGAACGGAAGAAATCGCTCCCCGCACCGCCCTCGGTTTGCCCTGGCCACAACTCCACGACCAATATCGGCCGCGGTCCGCCCGGCTTCAGGTTACCGAGCAACTGCGTGATGCCGCGGCGAACTTGGGTATCGACATCGTCGGTAATAGGCAAATCTACCCGCACCAAAAAGCCTTGCCCGCGACGCGCTGAGTCGGCTGGTTTTTCGCTGTCTGGGCGATCGGCAGGGGCATTCTCACTGGGTTGTTTGTTTTCGGCCGGTTTTTGAGCGGCAGCCGAATCTCCAGTTTTATCGGCGGTAGCCGCCGGAGCGGGTTCATCATCGGCTGCACAGGCCGAAAACGGATTGGACGAAGTAAAGCAAACCACGGCTAACATCGCGCACTGCCAGACCAGGCAATGCGAAATGAACCAATGGGAAATCCGCCGCACGCCATTCCGTCCTGACGCGCCACAGGCGTGTTTTGCCAGTGTCATATCGGGCCAGAGCCAATCCATGTGAAAATGCGCAAGCTCTTGCGCAGACAACAATTACACGCCCGATTATAGACCCCGGTGAGGGAGAGTCAAATTTCGGATTGCTGCGGCGTGCCGGAAGCCGCCCGCTTAAAACGACTTCGGATCGAAACCAATTGACCCGCCTGATTCAATCGGCACAATGGCGATCATCACAGGGTTGTTTGAAGGGAGGTGGTCGTGTCCACATTCGCTGTCATTCTTGCCGCCGCCGGAAAGAGCACTCGGTTCCGGGACAAAAATTACAAAAAGCCATTTGCGCCGCTGGAGGGCCGCGCCGTGTGGCTGCACTCGGCAGAAAAGTTTTTGAACCGATCCGATGTGCCGCAGTTGATTTTGGTGATTTCGCCGGAAGACCGCGAATATTTTCAATCCAAGTTCGCCGCCAATGCCGCCATTTTGGGAATTAACGTGGTCGATGGCGGGGCGGAACGGGCCGATTCGATTCAAAAAGCACTGGAGAAAGTGAAACCGGAAATCGAGTTCATCGCTGTTCACGATGCAGCCCGGCCGTGCATTGCCAACGAATGGATTGACGAAATTTTTGCCGCCGCGGCCAAAAGCGGCGCCGCCATTCCCGCCATTCCTGTCGGCAATACCCTCAAGCGCGTATCGGGCGGCGTGATTGTAGAAACCGTTTCCCGCGACGGCCTGTGGGAAGCACAAACGCCGCAGGTATTTCGCCGCGATATTTTGTTAAAGGCCTACGCCCAGCGTGGCGGGTTTGTCGCCACCGACGATGCCCAACTCGTCGAGCGGCTGGGCCAAAAAGTGAACATTGTGCCGGGTTCGGCCCTCAATCTAAAAATCACCGCCCGGGCAGATTTGCGGCTAGCCGAGTTGGCAATCAAGGCGCTCCCCAAGCCAAAACTGCTGGGCCCGACCAACCCCATGGACGACATGTGGAGATAAGCCTGCGCATGGTACAAAACATCATTTCAGAGTTGGAGTGGCGCGGGCTCATTCATCAAACCACCGAGCCTGCGCCGCAAATGGCCGCCTGGCTAAATGAAAAACCTCGCACGGTATATGCCGGGTTTGATCCCACGGCCGACAGCTTGCACGTGGGCCATTTAATGGCGCTGTTGCTGTTGCGCCGCTTTCAGCGGGCGGGGCACACGCCCATTGCCTTAATCGGCGGAGCCACGGGCATGATTGGCGATCCCAGCGGCAAAAGCGAAGAGCGTAATTTGTTATCGGCGGAAACCCTGCAAAAAAACATTGCGGGAATGCTGCCGCAGTTGAAGCAGTTTCTCGATTTTGACTCAGCCGACAACCGCGCGCAACTGGTCAACAACATTGATTGGATTGGTCCCTTCACGTATCTCGATTTTCTGCGCGATGTTGGCAAGCACTTTCCCGTCAACGTCATGCTGGCGAAAGATTCTGTGAAGGGCCGCTTGGAGCGTGAAAGTGGCATCAGCTACACCGAATTCAGCTACATGCTGGTTATGGCGTACGATTTTGTCCATTTGCATAAGCAGTTTCACTGCGAGCTGCAAATCGGCGGCAGCGATCAGTGGGGCAACGTCACCGCCGGCATTGATTTGGCCCGCCGCATGTCCGGCGCGCAGCTTTACGGCCTCACCAATCCGCTGCTGCTAAAAAGCGATGGCAACAAAATGGGCAAAACCGAAAGCGGCGCGCTGTGGCTTTCGGCAGAGCGAACCAGTCCCTATCAGTTTTACCAGTATTGGATCAATGTGGACGATGCCGATGCCGGCAAGTGCCTGCGGTTTCTGACTGAATTGCCGCAAAACGAAGTGGAAGCCCTCGATGCGGCCCGCGCCGCCGATCCCGGCAAACGGGAAAGCCAGCGCCGCCTGGCGAAAGAATTGACGCAGTTGGTTCACGGCGAAACGGGACTCGCCACCGCCCGCCGCGCCACGGAAATTTTCTTCGGCGCCGAAATCAGCCAGTTGAGCGACAAGCAGCTGGCCGAAATTTTTGCCGACGTGCCCAGCCGCGAACTTCCGCGCAGCCGACTGGCCGGCGAAGGCCTGCCGCTAATCGATGCCTTGGTCGAAAGTGGACTGGCAAAAAGCAAAGGCGATGCCCGCCGCACGATCCAACAAGGCGGGGCTTATGTCAACAATCGCCGCGTGGGGGAATTGGAAGCCAAGCTCACGACGGCGGATTTAGCCAGCGAAACTGTGCTGGTGCTCCGCAGCGGAAAAAAATCGTACGCGCTGCTGCGGTTTGTTTGAGGGTAGCAAGCGGTAGGCAGTAAAGATTGCGGAAATTGCATTGATAAGCGTCTGTGACTTAAGCGACGCTCTACCGTCCCCATTCGCAAACAAAGCCCGCCTGGCCGGGATAATTTTTCATCGCTTGCCATTTTCCGCCGGGCATCGTATGCAAATACGGCTGCTCGATATTCGGCTGCGCCCAGTTTTCATACCCAAACGGTTCACCGCTAAGCCACTTCCATTGGCCTTTTTCGCGGTAACCGCCCAACCACGCAGTCTTGCGCTTGCACAAGCTGGCCACAAACTTTTCTTCATCCTCGCTGCCAATGCAGGCCAGATAACCGCCCATGTAATCGGCCAGTTGCTTGGCTTCCGACCACGTCATGGCCTTGTGCGGAATGAATTTGTAGTAATGCTCGCCGAATGCCACGGCATCGGGCGGATGCCGCAATTTCGGCAGGGGACCGGGGTGCAATTCCTCCTTGCTTAGGGGTTGTTGCAGCGCGGTCCGATATTCGTCAGGCGAAACAAACGAATCCGACAGCCGGGCCCCGGCCAGCGTGCGGCCGGTGCCATCGATCCGCGAATCCAACATGGCCTGCTGCCAGCATTTGGTGGTCAGCGCCTTCTGGCCGTGAATTTCGTAATAGTCGCCCAGGAAAAAAAAGAACGCTCCCTTTTGTCCCGGCTCGGCGCTGGCTCCACGGCGTGCGGCTTCGTCGTAATCAATTTTCCCCTCGCCGCCGGCCGCCAAATCGTCGACCATTAATTCCGCCAAAGAAATGATTTCCACCGCCGGCCGCGTTAGCTCCTCGGGTGGGTGCTGGGGAGATTCCGACAGAATTTTTCGCAAATAGGCATCGCGATCGGCGGAATGGCCCAAGCGATCGGCCAGCAATGCCGCATACATCAGAATGACTTCGTCCTTGGTGCGCCCCACCACCAGGCTGACCCACCGGTTGGCTTCTTCAAACCGGCGGTCCAGCGCCAACGAAACCGAATAATAATACGGCATCAAATCGGATGAATTGGGTTCGTAGTTGGCCATTGATTTTTGCAACAACTGCAAGGCCTCGTCCTGATTGCCGAAGCCCGTCCGGCGGCAAAACCAATACCAATCGAAGATGTCGCTGGAATTTTGCTGGCTGTATGCGGAAAAATCTTCGCTGGCCAGATCCCATTTTTGCAGCGCCTCGGCACAATACGCCTGGGTCTGCAGCGACTCGCTCGATCCTGAATCCACCGCTCGCTGGGCATAAGGCCATGCTTTTTCCCATTGCCGCTGGCGCATGGAGTGCCGGGCAATATTGTTCAAAATTCCCGTATGATTAGATTCTGGCTCGGGAAGTTTTTCCATGCATTCTTCCCACGTGGCCAGCCAATGGTCTTCGTCTCCTTGCTTCAAGTACGTTTCGGCCATCAGCGAATAAATTTCTTCCTCCGGATACTGCTTCAGCGCCGCCTGCCAAATGCGAATGGCCTCATCGTATTTGCCGTCGTCGCGATAAAAGCGCCCCAGCCGGAGCAAAATATCGGGATTGCCGGCATATTGCTGCTCCCAGGCAACCACCCGGGGCGCCGCCAAATCGTGTTGCCGCGCCAGTAAACCCCCCACGGTCACGGGCATGTGGGGAGCATCTTTGAGCAATTGCTCCAGCAGCACGCGATCTCGAAATTCGTCGCTGATATCTTGGTACACTTGCCAATCGTCGCGGAAAGTTTCATCGAACCGATGAAACACATCGGTATCCATTTTTTCATAAACTTTTTCATCCCCGCCGTACCAAGGCAGCCCGTTGAACAGGTGCCGGCCACTCATGGTCAGGCTTTGAAGCTTGACGTTCTGGGCCGCTTGCTGGGCGGCCTTTCGGACAGCATCATCGTTGGAATGCAGTTTCACCAGCGGTCCTAATGGATGATCGGCCACCAACGGCCACATTTGCTCGACCGGATCATCGGCGCCGCCAGCTCGCGAATTCAATGCACGAAATACCTGCACCAGGGCCACGTCTTCGAACAGCGAGGCCAGCGCGCTCCAACTGGGCTCGCCTCGCAGCTTGACATCGGCGTCGGCGGCTCGCAGCGCCGCCATGAGCTTGGCCCGCCGCTTATATTCCTCCGCCCCTTCATCGCTCCCCGGCTTAACTGCCTGGCAAATTTCTTTGATTGGGGCAGGGGCATCGGGCAAATCGTTCAATTCAGAATAGATGTATTGGCCCGAAGTGCTCAGTCCATATTCCGCTCCCATTTGCCGCAGCGCCCAGTTATTGCGGTAGTTGCTTTCGCGCGTCATGGCATCAATGACCCGATAGGCATCCGGAGTTTTCTCCAGCACAGAGTCGACCACGGTGCCCAAAAACGGCGAGACGTACGAGGGTTCGACGGCACAGTAATACAGCCAACTGGCCAGCGGAACATAGCGCTCCTCGACGTTTTCCGTAAGCGCTTTGGCGTCGTATTTACAGTACGCTTCGGCCAAAGCCGCCCAAGTCGGCGGCGTTGCCTCGTTGGGTTTGCCGCCGTCGCTGGCCGCATGCTGATGGGCCGCTTCAAAATCGGCCAGCGCCGTCGATTGCCGGCCCGCCAACGCCCGCACATATCCGCGGCACCATAAGGCCGGCACATCGGGCTGCTTGGCATACAGCCGTTCTGCATACAAGAGTGCTCGGGCCGTCAAATCCTTTGTCGACGTGGTCCAGAAATACTCGGTCAGCATTCCCAAATTGGCGTAAGCCCGAGCCAGGGCCGAAAGCCGCTCCGGCGATTCGGCATCTTCGCGAATTAAGGCGTGCAGCTTCCGCGCCGCGGCAAACTGGCTGGGAATGGTCAACGTGGTCAATAAGTTTTGCACATCGGCGGGCACGGAGGCATCGTCTCGCCAGGCGTGGGCCACCGGCGCCAGGCCGTCGGCTTTCAAGGAGTCGAAAAACTCCGCGTGCATGGCGGCTTCGGCTCGGGTGACTTCCTTTTCCAGCGCATCGTGGTTGGGCTTTTCGATCGTGAATTGCTTACGCCACAACTGTGTGGCTTTGCCTGCCTGCATGCGGTTCAGCGTGACTTCAAATTTCACTTGCGCCGGATTGAAATTGGAAAACAGCTGAAATGTTTCCACATGCTGCGTTGTTTTGGGCGCCGCTTCGCGCAACGGAGCATCGTAAGTGCCGGCCGCAAATTCCTCACGGGCCGTAGCCAAAAACGCCTGATGCATTACCTGGTGATACAGCGGCCCAGGATTGCCAGATCCTTCGCCTCCTTGCAGTGCCACCAGCGGCGGCTGATCGGCCGATTTTGCACCGCCGCTGGTTTCTGCATCGGCGGCGGCCGGTTGCGAATTGTCGCCGGCCTGTTCTGATTCGGCCTTGGCTTTTGCGGCCCCTGGCTTGGCTTTGCCCCCTTTGGGAGCGCTCCAGGCGATGGCAGCAACGCCCATCAACGCCAGAACCATTCCCAAGCGAAGCGACAGCCGACCGTGCATGTTCCAATGCTCCCCGGGCGATTTTGTGCTAAAGCGAACCGATTGCACTACGCATGATGAAAGCAGAATCGTAATTCACAAATTCATTTTACCGCGCGCACAACCGCCGCTGCAATCATGCGTTTCCTGCCCTTTAATACCCCGCCAGCGCGCAAAAAAAGCCCCCGGCGAATTCGCCGGGGGCTAAATAATTACTCTGGAAACTCTCTCTAAAATCCCTACCCTCTACTCCCTGCCCTCTATTAATACATGTCGTCGTAGCCGCCATGGCCGGCTGGGCCCTTCTTGCCCTTTTCTTCCTTCGGCTTCTCGGCAATCAACGCATCGCTGGTGAGCAGCAGCGTGGCTACGCTGGCCGCATTTTGTAGTGCGGTGCGTGTGACCTTGGTGGGGTCGATTACGCCCGCCTTCACCAAATCTTCGTACTCGTTGGACGCCGCGTTGTAACCATGGTTGCCTTTCAGCTCGGACACCTTTTCGCACACCACGGTGCCATCCTGGCCCGCATTGGATGCAATCATCGTGAGCGGAGCACGGCAGGCCCGCACCACAATGTTGTAGCCAATTTCCTCGTCGTGCTTTACGCCTTCCGGCTTGACCGAAGTGCTAGCCCGCAGCAATGCCACGCCGCCGCCGGGCAAAATGCCTTCTTCCACGGCTGCACGTGTGGCGTGCAGGGCGTCTTCCACGCGGGCTTTGCGTTCCTTCATTTCGCTTTCGGTCGCTGCGCCCACGTTGACCTTGGCAACGCCGCCGGCCAACTTCGCCAGCCGCTCTTCCAGTTTTTCCTTGTCGTAATCGCTGGTCGAGGTGGAAATTTCGCGGCGAATCGATTCGATGCGCCCCTTGATTTCCGCACTTTTGCCGGCGCCTTCGATAACGGTGGTGTTGTCCTTATCGACAATCACCTTTTTGGCGCGGCCCAAATCGGCCAGCGTCAGGCTTTCCAGCTTGGTGCCCAAGCTTTCGAACACGGGCGTAGCGCCGGTGAGCACGGCGATGTCTTCCAGCATGGCCTTGCGGCGATCACCGTAGCCGGGCGCCTTGACGGCGCACACCTGGAACGTGCCGCGAAGCCGATTGATGACCAATGTGGCCAGCGCCTCGCCTTCCACTTCTTCGGCCACAATCAACAGTGGCTTGCCGGCATTCACCACTTGCTCCAGCACCGGCACAATTTCCTTCACGTTGGAAATTTTCTTTTCGTACACCAGGATGTAGGCGTCTTCCAGTTCGCACTTCATTTGCTGCGGATTGGTGACGAAGTACGGGGACAAATAGCCGCGGTCGAATTGCATTCCCTCGACCCATTCGGTTTCGGTCTTCAAGCTTTTGCCTTCGTCGACGGTGATTACACCATCTTTGCCCACCCGTTCCATGGCGTCGGCCAAAATGCTGCCGATTTCGCTGTCGTTATTGGCGGCCACCGTGGCGACTTGCGCCATTTCGGTTTTGCCTTTGATTTTGATCGACATTTTTTGCAACTTGTCGAAAATGTCGGCCACGGCTTTTTCAATGCCGCTTTTCAATTGAATGGGATTCACGCCGGAAACAACGGCCTTCAGTCCCTCGTTGAAAATGGCTTCGGCCAGGACGGTGGCGGTGGTGGTGCCATCGCCGGCCACGTCGCTGGTTTTGGAGGCCACTTCGCGCACCATGCGGGCGCCCATGTTTTCGTATACGTCTTCCAGATCAATTTCCTTGGCCACGGTGACGCCGTCTTTGGTGACCGTCGGCGAGCCAAAGCTCTTTTGCAAAATTACGTTCCGGCCTTTAGGGCCAAGCGTTACTTTTACCGCCCGGGCCAGCTTGGAAACGCCGCGCCGCATTGCCTCGCGGGCTTCCTGATCGAAAGCCATCATCTTTGCCATTGTGAATTTACTCCTCGAATAAATTGTTGGTCAGTTTCTTATGAACGATGTTGTGATTTACCACGGAGACACAGGGTCACGGAGAAGACAGGAAACAGATTTATAAGAAAGCCGGAAACCAGGAAGAAGATTAAGGAATTCAACAAATCAATTTCTTTTCCTGCATTCCTGGCCTCCTTATAAAAATGCCTTCTCTGTGTCTCCGTGGTAAAAAGCTTGTCTTACTCAATCACCGCCAAAATGTCTTCTTCGTGCATTAGGAGCAATTCGTTGTCGCCCACTTTGAATTGCTCGCCGGCGTAGCTAGTGAACAACACACGGTCGCCGGGCTTTACTTGCAGCGGCTTGCGTTTGCCGTCGTCGGCCAGTTTTCCCTCGCCAACGCTTACGACGGTTCCGCGGGCAGGCTTATTCTTCGCACTGTCTGGGAGCAAAATGCCGCCCGAGGTGCGTGATTCCGACTCTTCCCGTTCCACTACCACCCGATCGCCTAGCGGCTGCAAACGAGTTTTGCTGCTGCTTTTTGGCTTAGATTTGGTTGCCGTCGCACTCATGCGTTACGTTCTCCACGGTTTGATGTGTTTGATGTGGGTCAGAATTCAGTTTATCCGCCTGCCATTCGGCGCGTAGAACCGGCGGGTGGCCAATACAAAGCAACCGGCGCGCCAGAGATTTCGCTGAGAGAGCAACTTATTGGCTGCCAATGAGTTCGGATTCAGCGCCGGCCGGGATCGAGAAGGCGAAATTGACCGACCCTGTCAATCTGACAGGAGCCCTGCTGCCCGCCGGCCTGTTTTTGAAGCGTGAATTAATGCTTCGGGTCCGGATTCCATGGCCAGTAGTTCCGTCGCCGGCCGCCGAAATGGTATTCCAGGCCGGCGGTAAAGGAGATGTTGTTCATGGTGTCGAGCGTGCCATCGCCGAAGCACAAGTTATCCATCACTTCAAACCGCCACGCCAGCCATTCGTTGAAGTGAAATTTGATCCCGGCGCCAAACGGAAATTCAAACAAGGTCGCCGAGTACCCGCGCGCATTTCCGCCAAACGTATCGAATTGTGAAATGCCGGTGCCCAGCAGCAAAAACGGCCGCCATTTGGAATCGCCCCAAGGATAATACAACAGCGCCATGTCCCATTCCACAATGTCGCCGTTGCCCAAATCGTTCAGGGGATTCCGCTTATCGAATAGCGACATCCACGCAATTCCCAGCCGCGATTCCACACCCCAGTAATAGTCGTAATCTAACCCCAGCCTGCCGCCGGTGAAAAAGCCCGATTCCTGGCCGATCGAATTCTTGATGGCGTCGTCGCCAATCATGGTGCCGGCGAATCCTTCAACATAAAACGGCCGGTTCTGCCAACTTGTTCCCACCAACGGCTCGCCCGGACCAAGTGCCCGAGGATAATGATCGGGCTGAAACATATACGGCGTTTGTGCATCGGTTCCGCTGCCTTGTGGACCATATCCTCCAGGACCATACTGACCCTGACCGTTAGGACCGCAGTTGGCACAACCTTCGGACGTATTATCCGACGAGGGGAACGCAGAGGCGTGGCTGGGCAAACTCTGCAAAATCTCTCCCTGGGATCCGTTCATTTGCGGCGCGCCCGAGGGCTGCGAATAAGATGGCAGCGGCGAGAATTTGGAAGGGGGCATTTGCGGCACGGCATTCACCGGCGGCGCGCTGAAAGGTTGCTGCAAGCCCGGGCCGCTCATCGATGGGTTCGGCGCGGAACGATACGGAGCGGAGCTGTTCGGCGCCATGGGGAAGGCGGGCGGATCGTCACTAGGCCGCATCGGCTGCCAGGCCACCGAAGGATTGCTTCCGGCCGTGGTGCCCGAAGCGGGACGCACAGCACTGGCTTGTCTTGTGCCTGCGGCGCTGGATGCATTTGAACCGTTCGGATTCGATGTTTTCGCGCCGCTTTGATTGGTCCCGTTCGCGGCGTTTTGATTTCCAGGCTTTGCCCCATTTTGATTTGTCGGCTTAGTTCCATTGGAATTTGCCGGCTTTGCGCCGCTTTGATTGCCCTGTTTTTGCGGCGCCGGCTTAGTTTCCATATCGCTGGGTTGTCGCAGCGGATTGGGATGATTTTCTGCATCAGTGTGCGCGTTATCATCGTCCGAAAGCAGAACCGATCGCGGATCAGGTAGCGGCGCGCGCACCTCTTGCGCGCGAATTGTCAGCGGCGTCGCGGCCAAAAGCAGCATTCCTGTCAATAACGCTACGGCGCCTCGGCGCGCAGCACCAGCACAAGGCGCCAGGCCGGCGAGCGTGCGAGTTACAATTCGCGCAAGTGTCACGGAACTTCGCTACGCATTATCTGCGCAGTGTTAGATGAATGACCGCTCTACGAACAAAGTTTGGAAACAAAAGCCGCTGTGATGAGTGAAACCGAAAACCGTCGAAAAGCTTGCGCTGGCCGCCGCTTATGCGCGGCGACCGTCGCCAAAAGCACTGCCGCGAGAACCGCGGCAATCGGGAAAATGGGGCGGAATTATTGCGATGGGCTGCAAAATGTGTCAATGCAAATCCTTCCACACCCGTTAAACTGGGACATTGTGCTGGCAAACCCGTGCCGTTCTCACCCCATCACCCGCTCACCTCCACACCTTCGCACCCCTCGCTTCCGCACCATTGGCCATTCCCGTGCTCGATACGCAAGCCCTGCTGGCAAACACGTTCCTGGCTTATGCGGAGCATCACCCGCTGCTCGATAGCACGCAATCGCGCGCCCGGGCGGTGGCCGAGGAGGAAGCGGCCGGAAAACGTGCCCTGCCCGCTTTAATTGTCGCCGATGTGCAAACCGCCGGCCGCGGTCGGGCAAACAACCGCTGGTATACCGGCGAGGGAAGTTTGGCGTTCAGCCTGCTGGTCGATCCGGCGCAATTCGGCTTCGAGCGCCGCAAGGTGCCGCGGCTTTCTTTGGCTGCCGGCGTGGCCATCGTCGATGCTTTGGCTGGGCGCCTGGCCGAACATTCGCTGGGTTTGCACTGGCCCAACGACGTGTTCGTCCGCGATAAAAAGCTGGCGGGAATTCTGGTTGAAGTGTTGCCCTCGGGCCGCCACATCATTGGCGTCGGCCTAAACACGAACAATTCCAGCGACGATGCGCCGCCGGAATTACGAAATTCCATTGCCACGCTGCGTGATCTGACGGGCCGGCTGCACGATCACACCGAATTGCTGCTGGCCATTTTGGAAAATCTGGAGGCGGCGCTCGTTCAGCTCAGCCAGCCGCTGGAAACGCTCGGCCAGCGTTTTGATTTGCTCTGTCTGCAGCGCGGCGAAACGCTGACCGTATATCAGGGCCAGCAAACTATCACCGGCCGCTGTGTGGGCATTGCCCCCGATGGCGCGCTGTTGCTCGACACGCCCGATGGCCGGCGCGAAATCACCAGCGGCACACTGCGTCCGCCGGCAGATTGGTGAGCGCACTCCGCTTCACGCCCCCCGTCACCTGCTCACCTGCTCAACCCATCACTTCTCCCTCCGCCGCGCCCCCACGCACACTTCCTGCCGGTTGTGATGCAATTGCCGGGCGCGAACTTGGCCGTAACCCCAATGGCGAATCCGATCGAGAAACTCGGGCAGCTGCTCGGCCAGTTTCCAATCCGACAATTTCAGCGTGAGCAACAGCCCTTGAATTTTCACTTCCGCGTGCGTCACGATCGCTTCGACCGTGTCCAGGGTGTAACTAGGAGCCACGTTAATATCTGCCACCAAATATTTCACTTTGCGGAATTCACGGCGGCGAATATCGGCCCCGCGCTTTTTCCAGTGCGTGAAATTGGGATTGGCCAGCACCCGCTCGTCCATTTCGGCCGGATCAATGCCGATCACTTTTACGTCGTGGCTTAACAAAGCTTGGCTAGCTCCGCCGGGAGCACTGCCGATTTCTGCCCACAAATCGTTCGCCCGCAGCGGCATTTTCGACCACGCCAGCGCTTCCTCCATTTTTAAGAATGCGCGCGAAACGGCATCCGCGGGCAATTCCAGCGGAAACATGCCGCCAGGCCAACGTGACGCAGTGGATGACGCCCGATGATAACCAATCCGCCATTGGCCGGGCTCGACAAGGACGCAATCCAGCACCAACTCCCCTGCCCTGGCCGTATTGGCTGGCGCGAAGCGTCGCCGCGTTTTCGCGATAGTTGCCAAACCGCCCGCAGATTGCGGTTGCGATAACTGATTGCAATCAACTGGTGCGGGGATCGTGTCTGCCGACTGACCACCGGCCGCCGACCACGGACCACCGCCTGCTGCTCGGATTGCCGCTTCGGCCTCGGCGGCCACTGGAGTCAAACTCGGTTCGTATCCGCGATAGCCTGGCTCGTGCAAATCGCGCTGCCAAACATGCAGTGCATCGAACTGGCGCGATTCAGCAAGCTTCCACACTTGCTGGGCGCGCTGTTCCACGGTTTCTCCTTCCGCTTTTCCCAACGAAAAACCGTGAGACCGGGCAAACACGCTGTGTAAATCAAAATCGTCGGGCAGGGCGGCCGCCGTCGGCACTTTGAACGTTGTAAAGCCCGGCCTCGAAAATGCAAAACGAAAGGCGGGCCATTTGCGCGAGATTTCCGCCTTCAAGGCAGGTTCCGCGCCGCATTGGCACGTGGCGAAAATAAAATGTTGTGTCGACATGCTCTCATTGTAACGCTTGGCCGCCATGAAAAAACGATTGCACGAAAAAAGCCCGAGGAATTTTCTCCCCGGGCTGCTGTGCGGCCGAATAGTTTACCCATTGGGCACAATTTATTTGGTGCCCGCCGGATGGCAGTAGCTCAGCGACAACAGCGCATAACTGGTGACCAAATTTCGGTCCCCTTCGTCAAACCGGCCGGCGGTGTTCACCCAGGAGCCATTGTCTAGCTGCCGCTTGGCCAATTCTTGCAACAGCTCGTTCTTCCACGCATGCTGCACGTCTTTGTCGTCGGTGAAATTATCACTCTTCAATTCGCTGAGCGCCTTGGCAAACGTGTGGTAATAGTAGTACAGACCGTTTTGATCCATCCCTGGGTTGTGCGACAAATCGTAATGCTTTTTCACCCAGTCGATGGCGGCTTTCACGCGCTCGTCTTGCGGCGAGAGGCCGGCGAAAATCATGCTCTTTAACCCGGCGTACGTCATCGAGCCGTAGCTGCGCAGGCCGCCGTCTTCCGATTTTCCGCCGGGCGCGCTTTGGCCGTCGTCGGCCGGAGTGTAATAAAATCCGCCGTCTTTGATTTTGCCAGCGAACGGGGTGGTGTTGTACTGGGTGTCCAAATTCTGGCAGCGCGACACAAACACCAATGCTCGCTGCACGGCCGCGTCGTTCGATTCGTCTCCGGCCGCTTGCAACGCATCGAGCAAGAAGCTGGTGTTCGATAAATCGGGCCGCGTTTTGCTCCGGCCATAACCGGCGCCGCCATATTGCATGGCCGATTCATCTACTTTTCCGTCGGCGCCCCATTGAATGCTTTTGATGTAGTTCTCCGCCTTCTTGATTGTGTCTTTGTAACGGCCGTCTTTGTTGGCGTCGGCAAAGCACATGATCGAAATGCTCGTTTCGTAATTCTGGATGGCCGAGCCTGGCTTGTAGATGCCGCCGTCCGGCTGAATAAAGCCTTCCAGGAATTTCAAGCTTTTGGCAATGGCCAGATCATCCGGCGAGCGGCCGCTGCGCAGTAGCGCATCGGCACAAATGGCTGTTACGGCCGGACTAATTTGGGCGCTGTAAGAGCCATCTTCCGCTTCGCCCTTTTTCAGCAAAAATTCGACGCCGCGATCGACGGTTTTTTGATACAGCTGCGAATCGAATTGCACAGCCGCCGATTTGGCATCGGCGGGGCTATCCGCAGCTTGGGCCCGGGCGGGGCTTAAAAAACTACACAGCAGCGTTAAACAACCCACTTGCGCTACCACACGGCAAAGCATCACGCGCATATCAACCTCCCAGAAAAAGAGACACAGCACTTTTTTGCCGCGTTTCGCACATCGCTGGGCGGCGATTTTGTTCGACGGTTAATTATACAACGCGCCGGGCGCTAGTCGATCACTGCTTTTCGGCCGGTTCTCACCCTACCTCATCCACCGAGAGAGGTTTTGGAACCAGTGCTAGTCGATGACGGCTAGAATGTCGTCTTCCGTCATAATCAGCAGCTTTTCGCCGTCGACTTCTACTTCCAGGCCCGAATACGAGGTAAATACTACCCGATCTCCCTCGCGAACCTGGCTGCCGATGTGGGTGCCGTCCTTGCGGCGCCGGCCATCGCCGACCGAAAGCACCCGCCCTTGCTGTGGTTTTTCCTGGGCACTATCGGGCAGTACAATCCCGCCGGCCGTTTTTTTCTCCCCTTCCATGCGTTTAATGACTACATGATTCCCCACTGGCTCCACGTTCATGCAACCGCACCTCCACAGGACATCGGTCTGGAAAAATCGCGGGCCAACACAGGGCCTCAAGAATTGCTGAGAGTCAGCCGCGATCAAACAACGCAGATTTTCGCATGGCCTGGGGCGCGTTGCAAGCGGGTGAAATGAGCCGCAAATCACGTCTGCCGCCCGACGATTTTGTCGCGGCAATTCCTGGCGGCGTTACTTCCATGCCAGGAAAAGCAACGCCACCAGCCAGGCTGCCAAGCAGAACGAAGCGAGCAGCAGAAACATTTTTTGCCACATGCGCGGAGCAGGCTGCGGCGGTTCAGGCGGATTTTTCTCTGGCGAGCTCGGGGATGCCGCGCGTGCACTGTGGGCCGCAACATCTTGCTGCCGATGCGACTTGCTCATGATCCCTCGGTCTGGGCCGGCGCTGGCGTAATTTTGAATTCGCGCACCAGCACCGTCTCGAAATCAAACACGTTCTCAAAATCCGAGCGGCTGTCCTGCTTGGTTTTGCGCATCTGCCCAATCTCGATTAAATTGAACACAATGTTTCCAATGTCGCCGGTGCTCTGCACGCCCCAACTATTGAGCACCGCCTTGGCCATCAGGCCGAATTGCTCCGAAGCATATTGGCGAATGGCCTCGCACAATTGCTGGCCGGTCATGTGCCGCTCAGTTTTTCCTTTGCGCTTGGCAGGGGAACCCTCTTTGCGCTTGGCGGCGGCCCCTTCTTTACGTTTTGCGGCGGGTTCTTCCTTGGGTTTCGCGGCCGGCTCCTCTTTATGCTTCGCCGTGGGTTCCTCTTTGCGCTTGGCGGGCGACTCCGATTCGTCTTCCTCGGTCGGCTGTTCCTGACCTAGGCCCATTTTTTCCTGGGCGTAATTGAGCGATTCGAACACAAACGCATAGGCCTCGAACTTGTAGCGCGTGTCCTGCTTTAGCAGCTTCGACAGCGGATGATTAGGATCGAGCATCGGCATAATGAGTAATATCTCTGACGCTTATCGGTGAAACTGCGGCGTCGTTGTGGTTGATCTTGGGAAACTTATTCTGTTTTACTTCTGATGGCGAATCATCGAAGCGGCGGCTCGCCGGCCCCGCCGGCTTCCGCATCCATTCCGTCGCCGGTTCCGCGCTTGAGCACCGTCAGCACGTCGGCCGCCGGAATCAACAACCGGCGATGATCTTCCGTTTCGACCAATAATTGCTGGGCTAAAATTTCGTGGGCCAAAATTCGCTGCCGGCCGCGCTGGGTCAGCACTTCCGAGCCGATGGGCGGCAACTCCTTCTGCAGTTGCTCGTATGTATCATATTCGTAACGGAGGCAACATTTAAGCCGCCCGCAGCGCCCGGAAATTTTCGTGGGATCCAGTGTGGCCTTTTGCAGCTTGGCCATTTTCATGGACACCGGCGGCATTTCGCTTAAATGCGTGTTGCAACACACCGGCTTGCCGCAATCGCCGTAATCGGCCAATAGCTTGGCTTCGTCGCGCACGCCAATTTGCCGCATTTCGATGCGGGTTTGAAACTCGCCCGCCAGTTGCTTCACCAGGTCGCGAAAATCGACCCGGTTTTCCGCCAGGTAGTATACCACGATGCGCTCGCCGCCGAAAATATGCTCGATGTCGATCAGCTCCATCGGCAGGCCGGAATTGACGACGTATTCCCGGCACTTCAAAAATTCGTCGCGCTGCTGGGCCAAAATGCGCGATTGCTCCATGGAATCGGCCGGGGTCATGGCCCGCAAAATTTGCCCTTGGGCAGGATTTTTCAATTCCTTGATGCTTTCCTCCGTGGCTTCGGTCAGCACCACGCTGCATTCCAATCCCCGATCGGTGCGCGTCATCACTTGCGAGCCGCGCGTAAACGCTTCCTCTCCCCGGGTGGTCATAATCCCGAGCAATCGCATCGAGCCGTAACGGACAATGTATTTGGGCATTTCGTAGTGGTGGCAAATGATGACGAGAACGATTCCAGTAGTTGTCTCGCGCGAATTGTTCTTGCCAGTATACCGAGTTAAACCCAGAGGAAAAGTTGAACTTTAACCCATACGACTACGGGAAAAACTGGCGATTACTACAACTCGATCGGCGTTCCGTACCTCAAATAGCGCAGACAACGGCGGCGATGTCAATTTCCAAAGCCCCTCAGAAACGTGTGTGGCGGCTTGTGTTGGTTGCTCGCACAGTAGCCGCTCAATCTCGTTCGCGGCTACCGTCACCGCGTTCGGATCAGAAGCATTTAGCCAGATGCCAAGGAGTTGCGATTGAACCTCCTCATCGCAAACGACAGTAAACTTCATGGCCGCTTCATATTTTGAAGTTCGGCAACAATCTCCTTCAACGGGCGTCGTGGCCCTGGCGTGCGAAGTCTGGCCTTTGCGGCCTCGATTTCTTCGGCCGAAAAATCCTGATCCAACGCGACGGGAGATAGATAACCTAAAAGCGTACCGCGCTGATTGCGCACTGGAATTTGCGTGACGGTTGAAACAACGACCTGTGCCTGGGCGTCGGACAAAATAAGCTCTGGCATGATAAAACTCCAATCGTTTTATTATACCCCGACCGACATATCGTTGCGAGAGTTCAATTTTTATGTCACTTCCGTCCACTGTCCTGTTTTGCCGCTGGTTAGCACGGCATCGCAAACTTTTTGTGTTTCCAGCGCTTCGCGGAATGTCGGGCTGGTCGGTTTGCCTTTGGATAGGCCGTCCAAAAAATCGGCCACTTGATGCACAAACGAATGCTCGTAGCCAATTTGTAGGCCCGGCACCCACCACTTGCTCATGTAGGGATGCTCGCTGTCGGTGACGTGAATGTTCCGCCAACCGCGCAGCGGGCCTTCATCGCGATGATCGAACCATTCCAGCCGATGCAGATCGTGCAGGTCCCATTTCAGGCTGCCGTGCTCGCCGTTGATTTCAAAAGTGTACAGTGCCTTGTGCCCCCGGGCGTAACGGGTCGATTCAAACAAGCCCAGCGAGCCGTTTCCAAATCGGCACAAAAACGCGCAGGCATCGTCAATGCCGACCGGCTGCACTTTGCCCGTCAAATTGTGCTTCCGCTCCTTGATAAACGTTTCCGTCATGGCACTGACTTTTTGGATGCCGCCGTTGAGCCACAACGCCGTGTCGATGCAGTGAGCCAGCAAATCGCCGGTGACGCCGCTGCCGGCGGCGGCCACATCGAGCCGCCACAAAGCTTGGCCCCCCTGCGGCAAATCGGCCGACATGGTCCAATCTTGCAGAAAGTTGGCGCGGTAGTGAAAAATGCGGCCGAGCTTGCCCGATTCGATCAGTTGCTTGGCAAACGTGACGGCCGGCACGCGGCGGTAGTTGTACCACACAGTATTGGGCACGCCGGCTTTTTCTACGGCAGCCACCATTTCGGCCCCTTCGGCGGCGTTCATCGCCAGCGGCTTTTCGCACAAAATCATTTTGCCTGCCGCCGCCGCGGCAACGGCAATTTCCTTGTGCAAATTGTTGGGCGTGCAAATATCGACGGCGTCAATATCTTTCCGCGCAATCAGCTTCCGCCAATCGGTTTCGACCGCTTCGTAACCCCACTGCTCGGCAAAGGTCCGGGCCTTTTTTTCATTGCGCGCACAAACCGCCTTCAGCATCGGTCGGTATTCCAGATCGAAAAAGTTGTTCACTTTCCGATAGGCATTGGAATGCGCCCGGCCCATAAAGCCGTAACCGATCATGCCGAGATTCAGAGGCTTAGTCATTGATCAACTACGCTTAATGAAAACGAACTATGACGGCAGTCGTTTCTCGACACGCCTGAGCAGATCATCAACCCGTCGAAGTGTATCTGCTCGATCTAATGGTTCGTCTTCTTCGTCAATGGCTTCATACCGAAATTGGACTGCGAATGGATAGAGGTCCACCAGAGACATAAGATCGGTGACATCTTCGCTTGATTGCTCTACGATATCGAGCAACGCATCAATGTCGTGAGATTTTGGATACCTCTTTCCCAGCATGGCGATCCAAGACTTGAGCCCTTTCTCAACCGCCTGCTGAGCGTGAAAGCCGAAAATAGCATCGTCGAACTGATCGACATCCCCCATTCCTTGAAGCGCTTTAAAATCACTTCGTGCCATTGCGATGAGTTTTTGAGCATGTTCCAAATCGCTCATGATCAGCTAACTCCGCTCATGCAAAACCCGGCCATCGTGCAGAGCTTCGGCAATTACATGATTGGTCGAATTCTTCCATTTGTCATATTCGCGCTGGTCGAAAATCAACAAATCAATTGGTATCCCAATTCGTGGAAGGCAACGGCGCGCTTGGCCAATAACGCGTCGTCGACTGCGGGCCGGTGAAAATCGATTGCTATCGACTACAAGCAAATCGATATCGGAATTCTGATTTGGCGTACCCCGAGCCTGCGAGCCAAAAAGGATGACACGAACCGGATTCAATTCCTTCACGAGCGAGCGAGTCAGTTCCTGAAGCTGCTGTTCGGTTGCTTTTCCCATCGAGGTCAAACCTTGTGATGACTGCACCCAAATCGCCATTAGAGGCTATTATATTTGAGCCACCCGTGAATCCTACATTATCCGCATTCGGATGTAAAACGCGATTGTCGAACGCAGAAATGGCTTACCACCCATTCGCCTCCCGCACCTTCACCATCACCTCCAAAATCGTATTCCACGTTTGCTGCGTTTCGAGCATAGCGTTGGGGAACATGCAGCCGTCCCAGCAAATGTGTTGGATCCCGCGCTGGGCGGCGTCTTTCAGCCAGTAGCCGGCGCACTTCACAATATCCAGCTTGCCGTTGGGATCGTCCGCCGGACAATGGCGGCCGGTTTTATCGTGGCTGCCTGTGCCATGTACGCTGCCGTCGTTTTGGGCGACGTGAAAATCAATCGTCCACGGCCGCAGCGAGCTGACCATTTTTTCGTAAGCGGGCCAGAACTCCGCCTCGCTGTGATTCGGCTTCACCAGCGCCTGCTCCGGCGCGTTGCAGCCCAGCAGATATAAATACGTGTGGGCCATGTCGGCCTGGAAGCCCACGACGTCGGGCATGTCGACGGCTTCCAGCAAATTCAGCATGTCGCGCCAACTGTGCATGCTGGCCCAGCAAATTTCCCCTTCGGCGGCCAAGCGCTCGCCAAAGTTTTTCGCGACTTTGGCCGCTTCGCGAAACGTGTCGGCAATTTTTTTGGTGTTCCTCTTCGGATCGGCGGCCCAGTGCGTGGGATTGTCGGCTGAATCAATGCGAATCACGCCGTATTTGCGCACGCCGTGTTGATTCAAAATCCGCGCAATCCGACAGGCCTTTTCTACCGCCAGCACAAACTTCTTTCGCGCCGCGGCATCTCCCATGGCCGAATCGCCCACCGTGCCCGGCCACACGGGCGCCACCAGCGAGCCCACGGCCAAACCCTTGGCGGCAATATGATCGGCCATGGCGCGAATGGCATCATCGCTGGCATCCGGATCCGTATGCGGATGAAACAGAAACAGATCGACGCCGTCGAATTTCTGTCCATTGACCGTGGCGGCGGCCGTCAGCTCCAACATGCGGTCCAAGCTAATCGGCGGATGATCGGTTCCCGCCTCCGTGCCGACCAACCCCGGCCACATGGCGTTGTGCAATTTGGGCAGCGTGTGCGTGGGCATAAAAGCCACTCCGTGTGTAAGAGTGCCGCATCGGTTTATTCAAAATCACTGCCGCACGTATGCTCCAACCTTCGGCAAATTGGAATGCACGTCGGGACCGAAATAGCGCAAGCCCACCAGCGGCTCGCTGCCAGTGTTTTCCACTTCCACACCGCGGGCCGCCGCTTCGTGGCTAATAAACACTTCGTCTTCGGTTTCTTCGCCAAAGCGAATCATCGCCGGTGTTTGCAAATTCAGCTTCCCCATTCGCCCCTGCCCTTGCACCGTAATCCAGCCGCTGGCGCCGGTATCTTTCAGCGTGCATTTGGCGCCGGGCTCCACGGTCAACTCCTTGGCGCTAAACCGTTGCACGCCGTCGATCGTGCCGTACACAATCCAGCGGTCATTAAATCCGGACCCCGATTTCGCGGCATCCACAATCGGCTCCAAATAATTGTGCTCCTTGAAGTGTGTATCCACATTTCGTTCCCAATCGAGCTCGCTGATGATGAAATCCAAATCGTGGTGCTTCTCTGGCGGCATGTCTTTCACCAGCAGCGACCACGGCACGTACCGCCCTTCCACAATCGATTGAAACATCCCAAACACGTCGCTCCCCCACTGCGGCTCATAAGTGCACAGCGAGCCTGGTGCATGCAGCACGCCGGGCGGAATCAGCCAGCCTGTGCCCCGCTTCAGCCGGTAGGCCCGCGATAAATCTAAAATGCCGTTGTCCCCCCGGTCCCAATTTTCCAGGCACTTTCGCACTTGGGCTTTCGCCGTGCCGGGCTCCAAGCCCATGAAGGTGTACGCAAAGTGGTTGTCGCAGTTGTTATATTGCGGGCAGAAATAATAACTTTCCGGCTTCCCTTCCTGGCCCACGAGTTTAGCGTGCTCGAAGCCCTGGTGCATGTGATGCGGAATCGGCCCCATGTTATCGAAGAATTTGGAGTACACCGGCCAGCGCTGGTATTTGTCGAACATCGCTTGGCCGATCAATCGCCTGCCGGCCTCTGCCACGGCATCGCGCAGAATGAATCGCTGCCCGCCAAACGCCGCGTAGCTTAAGCCTTCGTCGGGCAGGCGGTTTTCGTTGGCGGCTTCGGTGGTGCTGGCGAACCAGCGCTCGTCAATGCCGCCGCGCTGGGCCCCGTAAGCATACCAATCGTCGGGATGCAGTTTGATGCGCTTCCCGGGATGCAAAAAACTGCGCGGCACCCAAGTGGGCGTCAATCGCAGCAAGCCTTCGCCGGCATCCAGGGCCTGCTCGAGAATTTTTCCGACGTTGTCTTTCGAGACAATCTTGGAACGCACCATACACAGCACATCCCCCGCGACCCGCAGCGTAAAAAGAAACCGGCTTGCCGCTTTTGGCGCCGGCAATAAAACTCAAAGCGCTGTGCATTCTATCGGAGAATTCGGCCCGTTAAAATGGGCCGCGGGCCAGCCTAGCCGTTGCTAAATGCAGATTGGCGCCGGCGCAGGCCAATCGCGATTGCGTCAGCAAATTGCCCTGCCCTATTCGCCCAGCGTAAAACTTCTGACGCGCCCCAAAAAGCTGGGCGGTTTCAATGCTTGGGCCTTGTCCGCTACGGATTTTGCACCCAGAGGTCCGCGCACTTTTTTAGCTCCGGGCAGTTCCAGCCAATTCGGCCGGGGAATGGCTGCCAGCGAATGCTCCAGCCGATCCAAATGCCCATGTCGCAGCAATAAGAAATTCGATTTCGGCGCACGGGCGTGAATGCACTTGCCGTCGAGCAAATTCGTGAACTGAAATTTACCTGCCGACGGCGGCGTGGCGTTTGCCGCTTTGGAATCCATGCGCCAGGCCTTCCCCTGCGGCGTCAGAGTGAAACCAGCGCTGGTCGATGCGGATTCTGTGGCGCTCCCTGGTGGACGCATCCGCCATAACGACACCATTTCGTCGGCATCGACCGCGCCGCCGCAGTGAATCATCAAGTACTCGCCGCTGGCTTGCCGTGCTTGCTTGGCCACCGCGGCCGCCCAACCCAAGGGCGTGGCATGGCTCGTGACATTCACTTGCGGATAATCGCGGGCCAGCTCGTAGGCCACTTCGCAAGTGGCGTCGGTGGAGCCGTCATCGATAATGAGCACCTCAAACCGGCTGGTCAATTCCGGCAAGGTGTCCAGTAATTTTTGCATGCTCGCTTGGAGCATGTCTTGGGCGTTATGGACCGACAGCAGCACGCTCAGCGACGGTTTCAAACGAACCCCCTGCCAATGCAAAATGTGCCGCTAAGCCGTCCCCGCTTGCGGCGCCGCCTGGGAAATCTTTGCGCTATCCTGCGCAACAGCAAGCCGCACTTAAAATCGGATGTTTTCCGGGCCGACTATAGAAACCGCCCACGCTTTATAGTGGTGAATAGAAACCCTGTGGCGCACAAAATGCCGACCGGTCCAAACTTTCGGGCGCTGCCAGCCAAGCCAGGCCGCACGGGGCGGAATTCCAGCTCGCAGCCCCCGCAAGGCCGGAAAGTTCTGTATAAACGCTATGCTCCCGTCTCGGGCGGTCGTTTATAATCAAAGTTATGCAGGCCGAAAGTTGCACCCTAGCAGTAGGCATCGGGAAGTTGGCCGGCGGCATCTACGGAGATTTCGAATGAAGGCGTTTTCCAGCGGCAGTGGCGTCGTTTCCCATGTTTCTCGATGGATTATGCTGGCGGCCTTCGTCGGCTGGTCGTCGGCGTTTGTGGCCGCGCACTTCACTGCCCAGACCACGGCCATCGCCCGGGCTGCCGACAACGCCACCGATAGCAAAACCAGCGATGATAAATCCAGCAGTGATAAATCGAGCGACGATAAATCGAGCAAAGATAAATCGGCCGATCACGACAAATCGGACGAAGCCGCGCCGTCCGAAAGCATCCGCGTTCCCACCGATCCGGCCGAGCTGGCCGCCCGGCGAAAGCTGGAAGATGAAGATTACGAATTCTACAGATCGCTGGCCGAGACCATCGACCAGGTGGAACGCAACTATGTAAAGCCCATCGACCGCCGCGAGCTGATGGAAGCTGCCATTAAAGGCGTGCTGAGCAAGCTCGATCCGTATTCCAGCTACATCAGCCCCGACGAAATCAACAGCTTCCGCACCACGGTCGAAAGCCAGTTCGGCGGCATCGGCATTCAAATCACTCCCGACGAAGGGCAAATTAAAGTCAGCACGCCGCTAGTGGGCACGCCGGCCTACAAAGCGGGCGTGATGGCCGGCGATCATATTGTGCGGATCGAAGGGGAATCGATCCACGGCCTGAGCTTGGACGACGTCGTTCGCCGGCTGAAGGGGGAAGTGGGCACGTCGGTTTCGTTCACCGTGCGGCACAGTAGCGGCAAGGAAGAAATGTTCAACGTGCAGCGCGAAATCATCCACCTCGATACCGTGCTGGGCGAATCGCGCCAAACGGACGATTCCTGGAACTTCATGCTCGATTCCGATCAGCACATCGGCTACATCCGCATAACCGCCTTCAGCCGCGACACCGCCGCCGATTTGAAAAAAGCCCTCGAAACCTTGAAGCAGCAAAAAATGCGCGGCCTGATTCTCGATTTGCGCTTTAACCCCGGCGGCCTGCTCACATCGGCCATTGAGGTTTGCAATATGTTCATCAGCGAAGGCCGCATTGTCAGCACCAAGGGCCGCAACACGCCGGAGCGCGTATGGGATGCCACCCCGGCCAGCAAGTTCGAAGGCTTTCCCATGGTCATTCTGGTGAACGGCAACAGCGCCAGCGCCAGCGAAATTGTTTCCGCCTGCTTGCAAGATCACAACCGCGCCGTGATTATCGGCGAGCGCACCTGGGGCAAAGGGAGCGTTCAAAACGTCATCGATTTGGAAGATGGCAAAAGCGCGCTGAAGCTGACCACCGCCACCTACACGCGCCCTAACGGCCACAACATTCACCGCTTTCCCGATTCCAAGGAAACCGACGAATGGGGCGTTAAGCCCAACGACGGGCTGGAAGTGCGGCTTTCTTCCTCCGAAACCGACGGGCTGATTCTGGCCCTCCGCCAGCGCGATATTGTGCCCGGCAAAATCCACGAAGAAAAACCGAAGCAACTGGCCGCCGTGGCGGAGCATGCCTCTGCCGACAGCCACCCGAGCGAAGCGGCCGCGGCCGACGAGCCTGCCGCGAAAAAATCGGAGAAGACCAGCCACAGCGAAAAATCCGATAAGTCCAGCGGCTCTGAAAAGCCGGAGCACGCCACCAAAAGTTCCTCGGCCGAGGAGCCAGCAGGCAAATCGGGCGCAGCCTCAAGCGCCGGCACAACGCCGGGCAGCGCGGCCAAAGAGAAGCCCTCGTCGGCCGGCAGTGCCGATGCGAAATCGTCTGCCGGCAATGCCGAAGCGAAATCCACGCCCGCCATCCACACGTTCAAATTCACCGACCGCCAACTGCAAAAAGCGCTTGAGTATCTTTCCACTGAAATGGCCCGTGCCCAGTAAGCTTTCTCACAAAGCCGGGCAGGGTATTCCCGGCCGGGGCCGAATCGCCCGAATGGCATTGCCGAGTGCTAAAGTTGCGATTGAAAAATGTTTTGCCTATACTAGGCGTCAAGGGGCAGTTGCTTTGGGAAATGTCAGATGGCGTTCTCCACACGTCGGCATTCCTGTTGCTTGCTTTGCTTGATCGGCGTGCTGCTCGGCACTCGGCAAACGGCGCAAGCGCTAACCTTCAATCTCACTTTTGACGCCAGCACCGCCGCCGCGCCGGCCAATTTCTTCACGGCCTTCGATACCGCCATCCAGTTTTACGAAACGACCTTTGACGATCCCATCGCCATGAACCTGCAAGTCGGCTGGGGAGAGGTTGCAGGCCAGAGTCTCCCGTCCGGATTTCTCGGCGAAAGCTCGGCCATTCAACCCGGTTTTTTTACTTTTACCAATGTAAAATCCGCCCTGGTCAATGACGCCAAGTCTTCCTCCGACCTGCTCTCGGTTGCCAACCTGCCGGCTTCCGATCCGACCAATGGCGGAACGTTCAAACTGTCCCGAGCTAATTCCAGGGCCTTGGGATTCATGGCCGGGAATGGGGCCGGCCTGGATGGCTCGGTCGGTTTCAATAGCGCGGACCCCTTCACCTTCGATCCCAACAATCGGGCTGTTCCCGGCAAAGTCGATTTTATCGGCGTCGCTGAACATGAAATCAGCGAAGTGATGGGTCGGTTCGGCCTCGTCTCGGGAAATCATACGCCGCTGGATCTGTTCCGCTATTCCCCGAATGGCACGCTGGATTTAACACCGGAAAACGGCGCCTACTTCTCAATTAACGGTGGTGCCGCCGCAATCAATACTTTCAACGGCACCGGTGGCGGCGACCTAAGCGACTGGGCTGGCGCAACCTTGGACGCTTACAATGCCACCCTCCCCACGGGCGTCGAATATCCTATTTCACCCGGCGACATTACCACGATGGATGTCATCGGTTACGACCTGTTATTGCCCGGCGATCTCAATCACGATGGCCATGTAGATGCCGCCGATATTCCGGTCCTGCTGCAAGCGCTTGTCGATCCAGCCGCCTTTAAAACGAATCATGATTTAATCGACGCTGCATTCACAAAACTTGCCGATCTCAACGGCGACGGCATCGTGACAAATACCGACATTCAAGCCTTGCTTAATTTGTTGCTCAGTGGCCACGGTTCAGCAGATCCTGTTCCCGAGCCGAACACATTCCTGCTCGCCATCCTGATTGCACTTGTTGTGCGCCCAAGGCGTACAACTGCAAAAAGCGCTCGAGCATCTTTCCGCTGAATTGGCCCGTGCCCAGTAAGCTTTCTCCCAAAGCCGGGCATGGTATGCCCGGTAGTTCCGCCAACCGCTCCCCTGGCGTTCTTCTTTCTCCCTCTCCCTTGATGGGAGAGGGCCGGGGTGAGGGTGCTTCGATTTAGCCGCTGGACTCTGCCCGGCAATTTGCGCCCGCGCGCTAATCCATTGCCGTTACAACCCGGTAAAACCAGAGGCTGGAACCGCCACAGCCAGTGATGCCGCACTCCGCCACGCACTAATCAAACGTGCGGAAAGCGATTATCTTGTTGGAGAAAAAACCGGCCTTGGACAATCTGTTATTTACCGATTCAAGATTGGCAAGGGGATCTCATTCGCCAATGCTGCGAAACTTGCAAGCTACCTTGGCTTAACCTTGCGAGAGCGCCCGGTCGCATAAACCTTCTAACCTCAAAGCTTTCTTGTCACATTCGCAACTGCACCCTAACCCAAACCCTCGCCGGCACGAAGAAGACACCCTCACCCGACTGACACAGTCGGGCTATCTGCAATTGTGCCACCCCCCAGTAAAACAGGGGGCTAAAAGAACGTTCCTGCTTTCCTGGCTTCCTCATAAAAACTGCTCGTTCTGTATCTCCATGTTCTCGCCGCGAAAAAATCTTCCGAAAATTGGGCCACTCGTTTGGTAAAATGTGCGGGCCAGAACAGCCGAGTGGCTAGGGGCTAGTGACTGGTGGCTAGTGGTTAGCGGCTAGAGCTGGGGAACTAGGGACGAGGTTTTGGTGGCTGATTGCAATTGTGCACTACCTTCCTCACCCGCTCACCTCCTCACCTCCTCACCTACTCACCTCCTCACCTGCTCACCCCATCACACACTAACTCCTAACCACTAACCACTCCCGACAACAATCAATCGAAAATGCTTAATCTCGAACCCAAACTCGACGCATTCTGTCACCAGCAAGCGGATGACCATCTGCTAATTCGCCGCACCGGCGAGTTTGCGCCCCAGACAAACAAGCGCGGTTTTGGCGCGAAAATAAAAAATCGGAAAAAACCGTACCGTGCTCCGCCCTCTAACCTCTACTCTCCACCCCCCTACCCTCTACTCCCTAACCCTAACCGCCATGCCCATTCTTGTTCTGGAAACTACTTGTGATGAAACGGCGGCGGCGGTGATTGCCGATCCGCTGGCGGTGCTTTCGTCGGTGGTGGCGTCGCAGGACGATTTGCACCGGCGATTCGGCGGCGTGGTGCCGGAGATTGCTTCCCGTGCCCACATGGAGCGAATTCTGCCGGTCATTGATGAAACGCTCCGCCGGGCCGGTATTGGCGTGCAAGATTTGGATGCCGTGGCGGTGGCCAACACGCCGGGTTTGGCCGGCTCGCTATTGGTGGGGCTGGCCGCGGCCAAGGCGCTGTGCGTGGCCATCGGCAAGCCGCTGGTGGCGGTCAATCACTTGCAAGCCCACATTTACGCCTGCCGCGTGGCGGGCGCGGAGAACTTGTTTCCGTGCGTGGGCCTGATCGTCAGCGGCGGCCACACGAGTTTGTATCGCTGCACCAGTGCGATCGATTTCACGCTCCTGGGAGGCACTACCGACGATGCCGCCGGCGAAGCGTTCGATAAAGTCGCCACATTCTTGGGGCTGCCTTACCCGGGCGGGCCGTCGATCCAGAAAGCCGCCGCCGCGGGAAGCCGCAACGCATATTCCTTTCCGCGGGCGTTTTTGCGGGATCGTGATCGGCTGGCGTTTAGCTTTAGCGGGTTGAAAACGGCGGTGCGGTATCAAATTTTTCCGCCCGGCACAGTGCAGCCGGTGGAAGAGCGTGTGGATTTGACTGAGCAAGTTGTTGCCGATTTGGCGGCGAGTTTTCAAGAAGCGGTGGTCGATTGTTTGGTCGATAAATCGCTTCTGGCTTTGGAAAAAACCGGACTGACCACCTTGGCGGTGGGGGGCGGCGTGGCGGCCAACCTGCGCTTGCGCGAACGGCTGCAAGAGGCGTGCCGAAAATCTGGCATAACGTTGCACATTGCTCCGCCCGCGCTGTGCACCGACAACGCCGTAATGGGCGCCATTGCCTGGGAGCGGCTGAAGGCCGGATTAATTGAGCCGCTAACTTTGGACATTCAACCAGGATTGGTGCGCTGATGGACGGAAAAACCAAGCCCGCGATGGGGATTAAAATGCCCACCAAGTTGATCAACTTGCGGCGTGCGTGGCGGCAAATCTGCGATAACTTGCCGGGGGCGCAAAAACTTGCTTGGCCCCCCATTCGTATGCTACATTGGTCCCTAATCGAACCGCTGTTCGGCGGCACCAAGACCGGTTCAAAAGACAGTTCTTTACTATCAACCCGTGGAGATTGTGCGATGTCAACTCGCGATGACGTTTCCTATCGACGTGGTGTGGTTTCCGCTACCTTGGCGGCGGCGGTTCTATTCGTTGCTGCTTCCAGACTTGCGGCGGTTGACCTGCGTAATTTCAATGGGGACGCAAAGTTCATTTTGCGCGGTCAGGAAACGACGGGGTCCGTGATTTACATCGATTCGAGCGTCGTGAAGGTCAGTTACGGAAAAGGCTCTGTCCCGAGTGAATACAAGCCCGGCCGCGATATTACCGAAGTGCGGATGAATGACGACAAGTTAACCTTCAACCGCAAGACGCACCTCTGGGACAGCGCTGTGGAGGCACAGGCAAAACTGAACGGCCGCGTCCGGTTTCTGAACAACTCCAAGCAGCCCATCAAGGTGTGGGTCACAAGTTATAAGAATGGCATCGGGGAGGAGGCAGAGATTGATCAATTGCGCGATCCGAAAGCTAATACTTGGCGGGTCGAAGTTGCCTCCGGCGACTCCAAATATTTCAGCCCCGGCGGACAGCAATTGATGACCTCGATGCTTAAGTACGACGTGGAAACCAACGACGGGAAAACACACCAGTTGAAAGAGCGCAGCCCAGGCTTGCCTCCGGGGGGCGAATTTGAAGTGTCCGTTGAAGACAAAGACTTACACAAGCCGGTGCTCGTTCAGTTGGTGAGTTTCAAATTCAATCAGGGCGATTGGTCCTTGGAGCGCCTGGAAAAGAAGTACAACGATAATCACGACAGGAAGACCGAATCAAAAAGCGATTCCGTGAATGAGCACGCCCAAGTGGGAACCGGCTATGGTTATGGCTACGGATATGCGGGAGCGCCCTATGCGCCAGGATATGGAAACGGGTACGGCGCGCCGGGCTATGCCGAACACGATAAAGATACGCATCACTCCGAGCGATCTTCCAAAGAGCAAGTAAAAGCTGATGGTAAAAGCGAATCGAATAAATTTAACCATACCAGTTCGAACGCCGGCCAAATTATCGCGGTGCTGAACAATCCCACGGATAAAAAGCTTGCGGTGACTGCTAAATACACGGTTCGATATATTGACCGTACCAACCCAGAAGGAAAGCTTGCAAACAGGTCCGACAGCAACACGATTATCGTTACGCCCAACGACAAGGATAGGCAATGGGTTATTCCTATCGTCGGAACAGATTCGACCACGGAAGGAACGATAACCGAGTGGGATATTTCCACCGAGCCGGCACCCTACGAGCCCAACTCCTCCAAGTGACGGACCGCGGCGCCGTGTGGCACGGAATGAACCTTGCGGTTGGCCGTGGAATTCATAGAATGACGGTCCGGTGGCGTCGCACAGTATGACGCCGGTTCACCGAAGGTTGCCAATTCAATTCAGAGTTGCCTGGATGCAATGATTGCAGCGGCGAAGCACGACATGTTGTGCGACGCCACTGGCGTTCGGAATGGTTTGCCATCGCTGGAGAGGTGGCTGAGTGGTCGAAAGCGCCGGTTTGCTAAATCGGTGTGGGTGTCACAGCCCACCATGGGTTCGAATCCCATCCTCTCCGTTTTTGAGTTTTACTGTTCAGGCGATTTTCGTTTCCTTCGGGAAATTCAACACTTCGTGTGACGGGGTGAGACGCCGTACTACCCGAAATCGTTCCTGACTGCAGCGCTTTTTGCAGCGCTTCTTCAAACCCAGATTGTCCAGATTTGCCAATTGCCCGTGCGAAGTGATCGGGAGTGACTTGGTTGTAGTGCTTATCTGCAATTTTGGGCGAGTTGCCTAACCAAGCGCAAACGACGTGGGGCGGAAAATTCTCAGCCAGTTCGGTTTGACGGCTCGACCGCAAATTGTGGAACAGTCGCGGCCACGGCTTCAAGCCTGCTCGTTTGACGATCCTTTGGAATGTCGTTCGCAAATTGCAATTTCGCCATCCGTGGAGACCAATCGACCCTCTGCGAAATTTTGGATTGTCAACCAAATACTCGGATTGAGGGTCCACCTCAAGCGCCCGCGCGAATTCGGCTCGCAGCTCCGGGAACAACGGAATGATGCGAGATGCTTTGCCGGCATGGTGTTCTGTTTTAGGACTCGGGACCGTGACGATTTTTTCGACCCAGTCAATATGGCTCCATTTGATGGAAAGAACTTCGCTTGGCGTTCTGAGGCCCGCCAATCGCGCCAGGGCAATTATCATTCGCCAATCTTGATCGGGCGCGGCTTCCAAAAGTTTGGCAGTATCTTGTGGGCTGACAAAGTGCTTACGGTCTGCCATTGTCTTGACGATTTTGACTTTGGCGAACGGGTTTTTGGAGATTAGCTCGTGATCGACAGAGTAAATGAAAATCTTGTTGGCAAACTGCAATCGTTTACTGATCGTGTACGGTGCTAGACCATCCCTTAGCATTTTGCTTTTGTAATCTTGCGCATCGCCCGCAGTGACTTGATTGAGTCGCCTATCAGCGCCCAAGAAATCAACCAAGCCCCGTTTGCCTTGCCCCCAAATCTCTTTCGTAGCGGGCTTCACGTCGCCACGCTTAGCGATGTAATCGTCCATAAATTTTGAAATCAACGGCGCTTCAATTGGCTCCGGGTCCAGTTCCGAGATACGCGGTGCAGCCAATCCGACCGCGACCAGCTTCGTGTAGAACGTGTCGGGACGGTCGGCAAGCCAGCGTGCGGTTTCCACCTTTAGGTCCGTTCCCGCGATTTTGGCTATGTTCAACTCGGCAATCTTGGTGCGAATCATTTCCGCATCTTGCATGGAAAGTTTTCCAAGCCGCAAGGATTTGCGCTTTCCAGCCCCATTGATGAACTGGATGATCTTAAAACCGCCCTTCAATTGAGAGATGCTTGCCATGTGTTTCCCCTTGTTTGCGAGTACATTTCAATTGACCATCTCTGACCATCTCCCCTAAAATTGAGCCAGAGGTTGTGAGAGAATCCTGACGGGCCAAGTCGCCCGGAAAGGATTCTTTTATGAAGCAGCAGCGTCACAGTGTGGAGCAGATTATTGCCAAATTACGTCGAGCGGACGTGGAGCTGGGCAAACAGCGGAAGGTTCCTGAAGTTTGCAAGCTGTTGGAGATCACGGAGCAGACCTATTATCGTTGGCGGCAGAAGTACGGCGGGATGGCACCGACGATGGCCAAGGAGATGAAAGCTCTCCAGCAGGAGAATGCGCGGTTGAAGAAGTTGGTGGCGAACCAGGCCTTGGACATGGAGATTCTGCGGGAGGCCGCCCGCCCAAACTGGTGAGCCCCGAACGACGCAGACGGATGGTGACTGAGGTCCGTCGTCGTTTGGGGCCAAATCGGTTTCTGAGCGAAGAGCCTGCCGGGTGCTGCGTCAACCCCGCGGCACGCAACGTTACCAGGCTCGCCGAGCGGAAGACGAGCCGCAACTTCTGGGTGTCATGCGTCGTTTGACGGGACAACGTCCGCGTTTCGGTTGCCCTCGCATTCATGAACTGTTGTTAGCCAATGGGTGGCAAGTGAACCACAAACGAATTCATCGACTGTGGAAACAGGAGTCCTTTCAAGTGCCGAGCAAGCAGCATCGTCGACGCCGGTTACCTGGCAGCAGTGAGAACAGCTGTATTCGACACCGATCCCAGCGGATCAATCACGTCTGGTCGTACGATTTCCTGGTGGATCGCACGGAAGATGGCCGCCAGTTGAAGTTCTTGGCGGTGATCGACGAGTACACCCGAGAGTGCTTGGCCTTGGAGGCGTCACGCTCCTTCACGGCCCAGAATGTGGTCGAGAATTTGCAGTATCTGTTCGCAGTGCGTGGTCGGCCGGAACATTTGCGGAGTGACAACGGACCGGAGTTTGTGGCTCAAGCCGTTCGAAGATGGCTGGCTCAGGCCGATGTGAAGACCCTGTTCATTGCCAAGGGCAGTCCTTGGGAGAACGGTTACGTGGAGAGCTTCAACGGCAAGCTCCGCGATGAGCTGTTGAACCGGGAGCTATTCCTGAGCTTGAACGAGGCACGGTGGGTGATCGATCGTTGGCGCTTGGACTACAATCACCGCCGTATTCATAGTGCGTTGGATTACCAGACCCCCGCGGCCTTCGCCGCCGCGTGTGCTGCTTCCGCTCCGGCTACGCCTGCGCTACAGCAGCACACGCAAACCACTAACCCTGATTCTCTCACTGACCCTGGTACAAAGATTGGGGGATAGTCAAGGGACTGTCCGCCATAATCTGGATCGAGCCCTCAGTATTACTGGTTAGCTTTGACAACTGCGAACGAAGTTGACTTAGAGCGTCTAACAAAATGACCTAGGGCATATTGTTTGGGTGAATTACAGTAGTAGCAGCACAAGGAGGTGCTGTCATGGCGAAACCAATTTTGGATGATGCACTGTGGACGTTAATCGAGCCTGTATTACCGCCGCCCA
>DASRSD010000126.1 GCA_035656635.1 Pirellulales bacterium | reverse complement strand
GCTCCGCGATGGTGCCCAGCGAACCACCGACAAACTTTGGCAACTCTGCGGCAAAGTACTCGATCTATTCACCGAAAGCGAATGCCGCAACTACCTCCAACACTGTGGATGCCGCTACAATTAACCGACGACGGCACTAGCCACCAGCTCCTAACCACTAACTACTCGATACCAGAATCTCCAAACCATCCAAACCATATCAACCGCTCCCTCATGGTTGCGGCTCACTAATCCCTCGCCACGAGCACCACTTTCAACTGTGCACATTACGGATTGCTCGCAGACCGGGATCAGTTACACTGGCTGCGGCCTCAATTCGGGAGGAACGGAGATCTTGAAATCCGCAAGCCAAATTATTCGGCACAAGAAGCGAAACAATGCGGCAACAGCACTGAATTCATATTGTTTTCAGCCTCGCTTTATGAATTAGCCGAGAATTTTGCTGATTTTGACCTGCGTGTGTAGCTGACGGTGACCGGTGCGACGCTTGGAATTCTTGCGGCGGCGAAATTTTTGCACGACCAATTTTTCGCCTTGGGTAGGACCTAATACTTCGACTGCGACACTGGCTCCGCTTACGATGGGTTGCCCGATGCGAGCCGTACCGGCTGCTTCACCGCCGACAGCCAATACCCGATCGAAAATAATCGTCTCGCCAGCGGGTAGTGGGCGATAGTCAATGTTTAGGACCTGTCCTTCTTCTACTTTGAGTTGTTTAGAACCGTCGGTCACAATGGCGTACATGGGCGGTCTCCGCGAGTAATCTATTTGCTGGGTTTCTTTCAATTAATTGCGAATACGTCAATGTAGCGGAATTTCAAGCCATGGTCGAGGTCCAAGGGCCCAGCGGAAGCTTAATTTCCCGGCCGGCAGAGTCAAAACATTCGATAACCAAATGCTCCGGCGCGGCTTCTTCCTTGCCGTAAACTTGTATGGTCATATTGCCTTGATCTTCCAAATGGGCAATTTCCCGCCGTTTTTTGTTGTGTAGATAATTGGCAACGTCTTCAGCCACTGTTACCGAAACCCGGGCTACCCCTTCGCGCTGGGCGGCAAACATCAAGAGTCGTACGACTTCAATCGCCATACTTTCGGCGGTTTTCACCACACCGGTGCCGCTGCAGGCAGGACAATCTTTATAGACGCTGCGCTTCAAGCTAGGTCGAATGCGCTGTCGCGTCATTTCGATTAAACCGAATGGACTTGTACGAAGGATTTTTGTGCGCGCCCGATCGCGCTTCATCGCTTCACGTAACGCTCGTTCCACATTACGGCGATGCCGTTCCTTACGCATGTCGATGAAATCGTTAACAATTACTCCACCCAAATCGCGCAGGCGTAATTGGCGAGCGATTTCCCTTGCGGCAAGCAAATTCATTTGATAGGCGGTTTCTTCGGCGCTATCGTCAGCGCGAAAGTTGCCGCTGTTGACATCGATGGCCACGAGTGCTTCCGTTTGATCGACTACAATGGAACCACCTTGCCTGAGTGGCACTTTTCGCTGATGGATTTTAGCAATTTCGCTTTCGATATTGTATTTGTGGAACAACGGTTCTTTACCGCTGTACAACTGCAAACGGCTGACATAACGCGGCATCACAATTTGTAAGAATTCCTTGGCACGATCGTGAGCGGAAGATTCGTCGATAAAAATCGAATCGACCTCCCCCGTGAAGATATCGCGAATGGTGCGGATGATCATGTCGCTTTCTTCGTAAATGGTGACCGGAGCGGTGCTTTTTTTGATCCGCCGCGTAATTACTTTCCACAACCGCAATAGGTACGCTAAATCTCGCGAGATTTCTTTTTTTGTGCGATCGACGCCGGCCGTCCGCACAATAAAACCCAAACCCCGTGGCGGATTCAACTCCAGCATGATATCGCGGAGTTTACGGCGCGCTTCATCATCTTCGATCTTTCGCGAAACACCCACCCGCCCCAGCGCCGGCATCAGCACCAGATAACGTCCGGGAATGCTAATGTAAGTCGACAGCGTCGGTCCTTTGGTGCCGATCCCTTCTTTGATTACTTGCACCAGCAGTTCATCGCCGCGGCGCAAAATATCTTGAATTGGCGGTTTAATGCGCGGCCGAGCGCCATAACGAGGACCACGGCGCTGGGAATCTTTGCGGCGCGGGCCATCTTCGTCGAAATCTTCGTCTTCCTCCTTCACAACCACGGCATCCGAAGCAGGAGCCGCGCCTTCACCCGCCAATGCTTCATGACGACGTTGTTCCTCATTATGGCGTTGCTCCTCATGGCCAAATCCGCCTCGACCGCCGAACTCGATCGGCTTATCAGCATCATAACCACCCTGACGAAAATACTGCGATTCCACGTCGCTAATATGCAGAAAACCGTTGCGCCCAACGCCAAAATCGACAAATGCTGCTTGGATACTGGGTTCAATGTTGACCACGCGCCCTTTGTATATATTTCCGACATAATTGTCAGCATTTGCGCGTTCGATATATAACTCCTCCAAAAGACCGTCTTCAACGATTGCAATCCGACATTCTTCGGGCTGCGACACGTTGATTAACATTTCCTGTTTCATTTCCAAATCTTTCTAGTTGGGTGGGATGGAACTTAAGGCTACATCAATTTGATGTCGCCAGCCGTATTGGGCTACTCCACCTCCACACGTGTGCGGGTAAGAAAAAAACCTTCATACTCTAAATTTTCGATTTGCAGCGCTTGGAGTATTTCTCGTGGCCTGGCACTGCCTTCACCATCGACTCGCAGCCGCATCTGTAGGACACCGTGATGCAATAAGAGGCTGGCAATCAATGGCCGCAAGTCCAAAGGGGTCGTGCGCCCCTTGCGCTGAATAGGGAACGATGCGTGGCCTGTCAACCACGCAATACGCTCGACCAAAGGAGATTGCCATTTGGGTGGAATCGCTACTTCAAATGTCACAAACTTCACTTGTGCCTTTCGATCAGGCGCTGCTAATACGTCGATTGCGCCAATATTTATTCCTGGTGGCAGTTCTGGCCCGATAGCTGCCTTCAGGGTATCGGCTGTATACTCTTCGGCCAAATCAATTTCCAACAACTCGTCCGAGCCGGCAATACCGACAGCCAACGCCGAAGGCATATTGATTCTCGGCTTGGGATGAAAGCCTTCCGTCATGCTCAATGCTACCCCGGCCCGACGAAACAATCGTTCCCACACGCGCATAAGATCTCGATGGCTGATCCAACGCAGATCATCTTGCTTGGTGAAACGAATTCGTACTCGCTGACGGATCATGTCGCTATTTAATCCGAGGCAACTTTCTTTAATTCATCACGCAAAAATGCCTTAATGTCGCGGGCGTTTTCCATGCTCAGCGCTTTTTGGGCAATCGCTTCACACTGCGGAATATTGGTGGCACGGATGACTCGTTTTACTTCTGGAATGGCGCCCGGCGCCACGCCGAATTGCCGCAAACCTAAACCGAGCAATAGTTGCGTGTACGTCGTGCTGCTGCTCATGCGACCGCACAAATTCGCAGGAATGTTAGCGCGCTGCGCGGCCAGAATGGTCATATTGATCAATCGCAGGACAGCCGGATCGCAACTGTTGTACAGCCCGGCCACATCCTTGTTACCGCGGTCCACGGCCAACGAATACTGAACCAGGTCATTCGTGCCAATGCTCACAAAATTTACCTCTTCTACAAAGCGATCGATCATCAGCACAGCTGCCGGCACTTCGACCATCATGCCCACCCACATTTCGCGATTGAATGGTATGTGGTGTTCGTCCAAATCTTCAATAACATCGGCCAAAATCATTCGTGCCTGCCGTAACTCCAGCAGCGTGGTGATCAACGGGAACATTACACGCACATTTCCCAGCGCACTGGCCCGCAAAATAGCCCTTAATTGCGTCCGGAACAATGGTAAATTGCGAAGCGACATTCGGATGCTGCGCAAACCTAATACTGGATTGCGCTCCTCTTCGGGGCTGGGCATTTGCGAAAGTTTATCAGCCCCTAAATCGAGTGTGCGAATGACCACGGGCTTATTTCCCATGGCCCTAATCACGCGCGAATAGGCGTCGAAATGCGTTTCTTCGGTGGGCTCGATATCGGCAGACAGATATAAGAATTCGGTGCGATACAGACCAATTCCATCGGCGCCACGCTCCACACAATGGTCGACTTCATAAGGAAACTCAATGTTGCCGAGCAACTCGATGCGCACGCCGTCGCCCGTTACAGCCGGCAGATCGCGCAACGATTCCAGCCGTGCCGCTAACGAACGGTATTGTTCGATTTCCTTTCGGTATTGAGCGACCGTTTCGTCATCGGGTTGCAAAATGACGATGCCTTGATGGCCATCGATAATAACCAAATCACCACCTGACACATCGGTAAGAAACGAGCCAACGCCAACCACGGCGGGAATTTCCATGCCCTCGGCCACAATGGCCGTGTGGCTGCCAGGTCCACCGATTTCGGTAACAAAGCCTTGCACAAAATTCCGGTCTAAATTGGCAGTTTCGCTGGGCGTGAGATTGTGCGCCAAAATCATGACGGGCGAAGTCAATTGTGCAAGCTCTTCGCGCCGGCGGCCTAGTAAATTTCGCAGTAGCCGCTTTTCCACATCGAAGATGTCGTTAGCCCGCTCCGACAAACTGCCACTAGGCAATCCCTGGAATACCTTGGCATAACGGCGCAGCGCCCGGCTAACGGCGTATTCAGGAGAGAAATGTTTATCGCGAATCAAGGTTTCCAATTCAGACCGCAACTTGGGATCAGTGAGCATCTGCAAATGCGCGTCAAAGATGGCAGCGTATTGCCCACCTAATTCCCGGGCTACGGCATCACGATTGGCTTGAATTTCAGCTGCTGCTGCCGCCGTGGCTTGCTCGAGACGTTCCAATTCGTTCTCTACCGCGTCGCGCGCTACGAACCGCCGAGGGATTCGAAAACCCTCGTTATCCATCACCAACGCTTCGCCAATAGCGACGCCGGGTGAAACGGCGATTCCCTGTAATCGCTGCATGGAAGCCGTAGCCGGTTTGCTCAGCAACATCACGGCGGAGGGCCTCTGATAAATCGAGGTGCACACCACCGACTGTTTCTCGATACGCCGCGGACCGTTGGGCCCGGCAGGGCAATATCGTGCCGAGTGGACCAAAACGCACCTGCACAAGGAGTTTCGCTGCTCGTGAGGCGTTTTAGTCTCAGGTTATTTGGTTCGTATAAACACAACGAGTCTAAAAGTCAAAGAATTACAGGAGCGAAACCCACAGGGATTGATTTGGCATCCGATCGATCCTTAAATTTTCGGACTTTTCGACGCTTCCGCACTATCTTCCCCTTCTGCAAAATTTCCGGCGAACAACTCAGCCAATGCGTCGATGGCGTGCTGAGCGTCGGGCCCCGTGGCTTCCACTCGAAGTTCGGTACCTTGAACGGCAGCCAGAGTAAGCAATTCCAAAATACTTTTTCCGTCGACGCGATGGTTCTCCTTTGTGAATTCGATCTTAGACTGAAATTGCTGCGCCAGGCGAACGATGAGATTGGCTGGCCGCGCGTGAATGCCTTGCGGATTGTTAACCACCAACGTGCGATTCGCTTTCACGTCATTCATTCCATCTTGCGGGAATTCAGATCAACAACTCAAAAGGCGCCATGAATGTCGAAAGTAAAGTCATGTCGCTTTGAATTCCAATTCTGATTCCCCTCCTTCGTTTCCTCCTCTCCAATCAGGCACCAAACTGATTATTATCCGCTTCTTCCAATAACTGTTTGATATCTTCGGCAGATTTGGCTTGCTTCAAAAATCGACAAAACGTGTCATTGCGGAGTTGACGCGAGATGTTTTCTAAGGCACGGAGGTGATCACCTGGACGGTCCGGTGGTGATATCAGTAGGAAAAAGAGCTGCACTTTTTCGCCGTCGAGGCTGTCGAAATCGACACCCTCAGGACTCACTGCAACGGTGCCTACGAGACGATTTACGCTGCCGTGCTTAGTGTGCGGCACAGCTACACCGCGACCAATTCCGGTACTTCCCAACTCTTCACGTTTGAGAATGGCCTTTACAATGCCTTCGTGCTCGCCAGGCGCAATTTTTCCAGCCTCGAGCAAGGCCTGGGTCATTTCGCGAATGACCTGTTCTTTATTTTCCGCTACCAGTTTTGCACGGATTGACTCGGGGTCAATAAAGTCGCCAAACTTCATGGATCCTTCTTCCTTTCTCACGACGGGCCGCGTGCGCAGGAATCGCTGTTGACGCGATGCTTCCGCAGGAGATTTATTGGTGGACACGGCGAAGCGGCCGTCCCCAGCGGCAAGCCTCGCCGCTAGCAAATTTATTCTCTTGCAGAGGCTGACATTTTCGCAGCGGGTTTGCGATGACGGCCCAAAACCTTTTCTTTGTATTTGCGAAGTTGTTGTTCGAGTTTTTGCACCGCGCCATCAAGGCTGCGCCACAAATCGCCGGAATGTTCCGTGGCGACAAAATCGTGCTTATGTTCGGCATCCACGCGAATGTCGACTACCGGTGTTGTTTCGTGTTCCAAGTTGATAGTGACTTCGATGGCGGTCAACCGCTCGAAATACCGCGACAGCCTTCCCACCTTGGCGGTGATTTTAGACTGTGTGGCGTCGCTTAAGTGACCATGCCGAGTTGCAATTTTAATTTGCACCGAGCGCAATCCTTTCGCCAGTAATGATTGATGTATCCTTGGCAACCAGCCCCAAGCCGGTTTTGGACAAATTGGATCTTTCCGGGCCGATTTGTTTATCTAATCATCTCCGAAAAACAACCGTGCTTGGCGAAGTTCTGTATTTTAACGCGGGGGAGCAGGGTTCACCAAGGGGTACCGTCAGGGTGGAATTAGCAATCGATTTGACTTTTTCGCATCATTCTTGGGCCTTCGGCCATCTAAGTCCATGCGGTTCCACAGCCTTGGATAGGTATTTCCGATACTCGATTGATCTCACCTGTGCCGGACCTATGCAGATTTCCACAAAGCGCCGGTGCGATCAGGCCTAAGAGAAAATAGCCGACAAGATTTCGACCCGCTTTTATGCAGCGCCTGCTTCGAGTCGAATTGGCCCTGGACTCAGGGCGGGAATGTTTGCGATTGCTTGGGTCGATGTTGATTAGGCTTTATCGCCCCGCCGTCATCCTGCTGCCAAAAACATTCCGTCGAATGAGAGCCGCTTCCTAAGAAATGTAGGCGGTCCTTGCACAGTCGTGGCAAGGCAAGAACACAACGTTAGGCATGCGCGTCGTGCGATGAATCAACCGTCGATGGAAAGTGCAGCGTGGCAATAACTGGAGCGCCGTCCGAAGTCTTTCGGCTTTCAGAATAATACTCTGTCAGAAGAAAGTGGATCTGACATTGTTCGACATAGATATTTCGCACGGCTGGGTTATTCTGTAGTGCTTGCTGCAACTGAACAAGCTGCTCGTCCGAAATTTCGGCATCAAGTAATGCACTAATAGCAGTACCGGCCTCGAATTCTTGTTCATCGCTCATATAGGTATCTCACAACTCTTATGCGACGCGGACAAAGAGCAATCCTGTTCAAATATCGACATTTAAAATGCCGTTTCATTGCCACAAATGGCGAAATTCTCTATTCCCCCGCATCAATACTGTTTTTTGGAACGTCTGCCCAGACCAAATCATCGATCCCAGAGGTAGATACGAAGCAAACCGCATGCCAGTTCTGTAATGACATTGCCAAAACTGCATCGACCATTCGGCTGCGGTCAATTATCTGGAAATCGCTGTCCTTTAACGGGGGTGCAGCAAAACTGCGCCTTTAGAGTCAAGTTACTTCTTTACATTAGCCATCTCTATTTCCCAGTGCAGCCCCGGGACAGAAAAGACACCCGCGGGAGGTGAAGCAGTGAGTACTGCACGACCATCGTGCACAGAGTATGTAAATGGCTGACCGGAGAAGGGATCGTTGGGGATCGGAACTTCCTGAATATCTGACAAGCGATTAGGGAGGTGTCCGTCGTGTTTGGCAGCATAGAAACGAATGGCCTCCAGGCAGCGCAGCGCGGCAACTTCGCAATCAAGTTGCACCTGCTGAGCTTTGCATTTGTTCAGGGCAGGCAAAAGGAGTGAGGCCATCGGAATGATTTCGCGATTTGCTCCGGCCCAAGATTTGAATTCTTTCTCGGTCTCTGCGAGTCCTTGTAGGGCATGCGGCGGATCGGCGTAAAACCATTTGTGAATGTCATCGCATGCATGGTCGAATGTTTCGACTTCAGCCGTCAAAATGGCTTGCGAAACAGACATCTCCTTGATTTGTGCCGCAGTATAACCGGCATCTTCTAACTGTGCCTTGGCTTTGGGGTATGCAGAGATGGCGAACAACGCGCCCTGTCCAAACCATTCCAGATTTTTTTTCTGTGGGCCTCCCACGTCCTGCATCACGTTGATAAATTTATCTGCCACGCGCAGCAACATTGCATCCCAATCGGCATCCGTATGTACTGCATTGCGGATATTGTGCAGTTCCGGAAAGTATAGTTCCACAAAGTCTCGTTCAAAGCTCAAACCCGCGCTCAAACCGATCAGCGGCTCTGGCAACTCAGTGAATGTCCAATAAAGATTGGGGCAACGCGGTTGTTGGATCAATAGCTCAACTTGTTCGAGCATCAAATGAGCCACTTTGATTCCCACCAACGCATTTACAAGCGTCTGAGCATTAGCGGCATGTCGTGCTAGTGCCATGCCCGTTTTCAAAGTTTCCAGTGATGCATCAAGTTGTCCACGAGACATTTCGATGCGAGCTTTGAATGCCAACAGACGACCGATGTCGCGCATTTTTATGAGTTCTGGAATCATCGTTGAAAAGTTGAATTCGCGAATTGGCAAATCCCAATTGCACTGCTCGCGGCGGGCAGCGAGATTGATTAAATCCCACAGTCCGGACGGTCGCTCGTTGAAAAATCTTTGGGCTTCGTCGTTTTTGCTCAGCAGATCCAACGGCAAATCAAGCCATTGATCCAGTTTGGAAAGCGCCTCAGGAGAAGGCGCTGCGTCGACGTCTTGAATCGCCTTATCGTTGGCAATCATCAACGCCGCTCGGAAAAAGTGCGGCGCCGCATTACCGGGCGTTTGCTCAATACCACGGGGCAATAATCGATACTTCAATGCAGCATACGGCGGCATCGCGGGATGCAATATAAATTGAAATACCTCCGGTTTCTCGGCAGTAGTAGTAGAAGACGGTGGCGCCGACGCTGGCTTTTTTGGTTCATCAGCCATTCCTTGGCTCCGGACGAACAGCAGTAATGCTACCGGAACAAATTTGATGGAAATAATCAAAAATCGGTTCATGGCAATTATCTTTTGGTTTGATGAGAAATACTCTAGGATTCGTCTTCGTACAGCTCACGCCGTAGCGTTGGCAACACTTGCGGCGTCGATTGCGGCACAACCATGTGGCTGACTGCCGGCGTCGTCGGAAGTGCATCAATGCCACGGGTCAACGCCAATTTGCGAAGTTGAAAGTAATCAGCATCCATGCCCGCAGACGATTGGGCCAGATTGAAACTCTCTGCCCTGGGATACGATGCAGCGGCGACAAAATTTTCGGCCCTGAGACGATCCATATACACAACACGCCGTTCAGACTGATTGGATTTCAACAGCAATCCACCAAGGGTGATAGTGACAAGCACCAACGCCGCGGTCGCCAATTGCCATCCATTCCGCCTGAAATTCAACCTGAGACGAGCCTTTCCAGCGACCTGGGTCTGCGGCGCCGAACACCTAACACTGGCTTGGCCGGCCAAATACATCAGGCGGTCGCGGTCCAATTTTGCGGTTTGTGGCGCCAACTGTCGCAGTGCGGCTTCGATCGCTTTTAATTCTTCGGGCAATTCTTCGTAGGCTTCATTGGTAGACATGGTTCACCTAACAAGTTCCGCAGGCCAATCAAACCTGCCTGATAACGCCGATGTACCGTACTCGGAGTGCTTTGCACTAGTTTCGCAATTTCGAGAAACGTCAGCCCGCACCATACGTGAGCGATAATTGTTTCGCGCTGTTCGAATGGCAATTGAGCCAAGGCCCTTTCGGCTGCTTGTGCGTCGATGGTCATTGCGATGGGTGTTTCTACAAACCAATTGTTGGCCTTGGCAGCCGCAGCAGCTTCGTGTCGCAGACGGCGTGTTTCGGCTCGTCCCGCTGAAATTGCTCCGTTTCGGACCACTCGGTATAACCACGCAGCCGCATCGCGGGGGCATTCCGTTTGTCTCGCCAATTGCAAAAATGCCTCTTGAACAACATCTTCCGGCGTGGAACACCACTGCCGGGCTAATAACGTCAGCGCAGCCGTATGCTGATCCAACAGCCTGCCCAATAGTTCTGGACCAGGGGAATTCATCAGCGTGAAGTTGACAACAAAGCGGTTTCTTTAAGAGAGACGCCGCCCGAAGAGTTCCATCCCATGATAAGTCAAAATTTCATCTAGTCGGCTAAAGGATGGCAATTTGAATATCTAGATATGCGATTTTCTGCTTTGGGAATCACAAAGGGCGAGCTACGGGCTCGACAAGCGATTACCGGTAGTGACCTATTAGAATGGACCAGAGACGGGATTTTCTAAAAAACTCAGTCGCCCCGGTGCTGCTGGACCCCAAGCCATTTCGGAAATGGGGTGCCGGTCACAGCGTATAGCGCTAGTGCCGACAACAGCACGGCAATCAGAATGAGCTTTAGGCGACGCGCCTTGTTCTTATTCATACCCTGCATTGTAACGTATCAGTAGGAGCAAAAAATCTGGCCAGAATTGGGCCAGTAGCTTGTTACAATGCTGGCCAACGGCAGGAAGATCCGCGCCCAAGCTGACGTAGGCAAACCGCCGGTGCTGCTTTCTTTTTGATACCGAGCGGTCTTGTAACAGTGTGGTCTATTTTGTGCCAGCACAGATGGCATAGGTGCTAAATGCCAAAAAGACAAGGTCTTACAGCTATGCAATATAATTCATATTCGCCATAAGTCCTAATTGACGGACTAATCCTAAGTGATTAGAATGCCGATACTTACAACGATTACAAAATTGGCATTGACTGATTAAGATAGAGTTGTATAGGTTAGTGCGTTTTTTCGCTGCACGCATGAACAGTTTTTAGATGGAACGAATCATGCCAGCGCCTTACGGAGCTATCTCTGGCCGCCTTGATTGCTTGGCGGCTTTAATTTTGCGCTAGGAAAATATGATTACTGGCAATATCAGCTTCAGAAATGCAAAAAAACACGTCGCGAACTTCAAGCACGAAGTTGACGTTATGCAGCGCCATCGCGAAGCGATGGAATGCTGGGACTGCGATTCTTTTCTGCAAGTTGGAATTGATGCTTTCGAGTGGCTAATCAGGGCCGATATTTGCTTCAAAAAAGCAGAGAGGGACGGTCGTTTTAATTCTGCCAAAGCCGAAGACCTCGACGAAACCGTTCAATCCTTGTGCAAAGGTTGGCTTGAAACTGCCAATGCCATTCAGGTATGGATTGATTTACAAAAGCGACGAGGTTACCACTTAGAGAGCCTTGGTCGTTTTCTAAAATGCAAAGATGAAATACAGGCAATTGTCGAATTTAACGAAGTTAGCAATAGCTTGGAATTGCCTGACAAACTAGAAGCCGCATGCGATCAGGCCATTAGTGAGCACAAAAATGGCCAAACTGCCGAGTTCTTTTCGGGAGCGGAATCGCACGGCTCAGTCGTTTCGTGAGCAATATGCCAAACTGCCGGATATGATTAAAGAGGCAGTTTAGAGAGGCATGCGTTCTCTTTGATAGAGACCCTTCTCACCGCTCTTTGCGCCACCATGAATTGCGCAATACCAAAAAAGGATGCCATTCTGCCGGCAGCTTCTCGGTTTCGCCGACTATGCAATACCGGGCTATTTATGTTCGCACTGACAGTGTAAATCTCTGGTATTGGATCGGAACTCATGCCGAGTATAAACATTTTACAGGCAGCAAAAGCTGAGCGAACCAAAAACGCTATTGCCTGTCTTGCGTCGTAATGACTCTTCAAAGAATTCAGAATCGGAACCTCTCCGGTACATAACCGGAGAGCGGCCCGCGCTTAGGTAGTGCAGCGGCTTTATAACCCGCCTGTGGACGGTTCGCGCCGGGGGTTCGATTCCCACCCTCTCCGCTAACGCTTAGCGACAAAAGCCCGGATTGCCCGCGTAACGGCTTCGGAGCGACTCCAGCCGTTGGCGTCAGCAATGCCGTCCACTAGGTCCACAAGCGTTGTGGGTACCCGATTACCTAACCTGTTGCGAGCCTGCTCAGCACCATTCTATAATGAAGTATTACAATTGATTGGCTGAGCAGCCCACTAATGGAGCGGACAGCGGTAATCATTATAGTTCCAGCATAAAGTCCCGTTCTCTTTTTTGGAGGTATTCTCCGTGGCATCTGGCAGGCATTTATTTACCAGCGAATCAGTCAGTATGGGCCACCCGGATAAACTGGCCGATCAGATTTCCGATGGCGTGTTAGATGCACTGTTGGCTCACGATCCCATGAGTCGCGTGGCCTGCGAAACGCTGGTGACTACCGGGCTATGCATGCTCGCCGGAGAAATCACAACCAAAGCGGTTGTTGACTTCCAGCAAGTCGCTCGCGATGTAATTCGCGACGTTGGTTATTTAGATGCGAAATGGGGTATCGGCTGGGATACCTGTTCGGTGCTGGTAGCGCTGCATAGCCAAAGTCCCGACATCGCTATGGGCGTAAACGAAGACCATTCCAAGGGCAAAGAAATTGGCGCGGGTGATCAAGGCTTGATGTTTGGTTATGCCATTAATGACACGCCGGAACTGATGCCGCTACCCATTGCTTTGGCCCATCGCATTACCAATTCGTTGACCGACGCTCGTAAGCGAGGCGCTGTGAAGTGGCTGCGGCCCGATAGTAAGAGTCAGGTAACTGTGGAATATGAAAACGGTAGGCCAGTGCGAATCGATACCGTTGTCGTCAGCACGCAGCACGACGAAAATGTACAACAGAAGGAAATTCATGACTTCGTAATCAAGCAAATCATCGAACCGTGTCTACCGCGCGATCTACTGTCAAACAAAATCACATATCACGTAAATCCCACGGGCCGTTTCGTGGTCGGCGGTCCGCATGGCGATACTGGCTTGACCGGCCGTAAGATAATTGTGGATAGCTACGGCGGTTGGGGACGTCACGGTGGCGGAGCCTTTAGCGGCAAGGATCCTACGAAGGTCGATCGTAGCGGCGCCTATATGGCACGGCATGTAGCAAAGAACATTGTTGCCGCCGGATTGGCAGATCGTTGCGAGGTGCAATTAGCTTATGCCATCGGCGTATCACAGCCAGTCAGCGTACTAGTTGATACAGAAGGGACAGGACGGTTGGAAGACGACCGCATTTGTGAGCTTGTGCGCGATTTATTCCCGCTGTCTCCCGGTGGTATTATTGAATATCTCGATTTACGAAAGCCAATTTATCGAAAGACCGCCGCCGGGGGACACTTTGGCCGGAAAGAACAGGAATTTACGTGGGAAAGCACGCATCGCGCCTCTGAATTGGCCGAAGCAGCTGGCACCGGCGCCGCTGCAATTGCGTAGGAAGAAATAGCGGGGGCGTTACTTCAATCTTAGATTTCCGCATGGACGCGAGCCGTGGAATATCGTGGGCTTATTTAGCTCAACCCGTGTCGGCATTGCTTCCTAGCGCTAAGCATTATGCCGCTTGGGCTTTGTCTATTTTTCTAGTATGTGTCACGGTCTATTTGCTTGCTCGTCGTTGTGCCGGCGCACTGATCGCGCCATTGCCAGCTCAAACGCTGATTGGCGTGGGAATCAGCTTGGCCAGTGTTGCCTACACTGCACTGATGTTATGTCAGGCTGATGGCGTAATGCGACTTTTGTTTCGTTGGTCAGCCGCGCCAGAACTAATGATTATCGCAGCACTGCCTCTTTTCGCTTTGGCGATCACCGTGCCGGGTAGCGCATGGTACAGTGTGGCTATTATGTGGATAAGTGTCTGCAGCGCCGAAATTGGTCTTTGGCAAGCGCGTAGAAGCAGATGGTCCGACAAAGTGCCGTCGTTATCGCGCCCGCAACTGCGCGCGCCGTTCGCGACTCCGTTCATAATCAATTTAGATCCAATCACTGCGACGCAGAAATTGGTCCACCATCGCTTGTCGGATGGAACCGCCAAGATCGAGGGGTGGGTCCGAATTGATTTTGCGGATGGTCAACGGACTGGGATAACGCATGTAGCTTTCTGTCCAGCTTTTCGACAAACTCCCTATGTGGAAGTTGACGTGGGGGATGGTCCTTCATGCGAAATTCGCACTACGCTGGTGGTACCCTGGGGGGTAAGATGGGAATTAAAGCTTGACGCTATAGCTACGCAGCCTGTAACGACCATTCTGGAATTCATCGCTTGCGAGGCGAACAATTCGAACGAGGACGTTAAAGCTTTGTCACCCTAATTGCCTCTCTATTCAAATCATAAAGCCTACGTCCAAAATTTTAATCTATCTGACATGGCACGCTGGCCAAGACATGTTTGGACGACGATTTACACCTACGCCGTCGTGTTCGTGCTATTTCCCCTACTGTGCTTATTGGCCTATGCCTGGGTGCATGGCTGGTTATGACTGCATCCGAAATCGGCGGTAAGGTGTGTGAGGGGTTGTTCTGCAATGGTTGACCAGTTTTTCCAGAAATCGAGTGTTCACGAAGAGTTGTCCCGGGAGTTGGCAGCGCGCCGGCAAGAACATTTATTGCGTTCTTGGAAGCAGTTGAGTTCAGAGCAGCAACAACATTTAGCATCGCAAATTAGGAATATCGATTTTGCAGCACTTTCCCGGTTGTTTGAAACGATGGAAAGCCGGACTGATTGGGATGAACTATCACGCCGCGCGGAACCGCCTGAGGCAATTCGCTTGGGCAATCAACTTTCAGCCGTTGATGCTCAAACTGCTGGCGAGGGCGCCTTGAGAAATGGCAAGGTCGGCGCCATTTTGGTCGCCGGCGGTCAGGGCACGCGCTTAGGTTTTGATCATCCTAAGGGAATGTATCCCATTGGTCCGATTTCGAATGCTTCACTATTTCAAATTCTCCTTGAGAAACTGTTGGCCATTCGTCGACGATTTGGGGCGCCTGTGCCCTTATACGTGATGACCAGTAACGCTACACACCAAGAAACGAAGGAGTATCTCAACGCAAATCACTGGTTTGGATTGCCGTCCGACGAAGTTTACTTATTCTGCCAGGGCGTCATGCCAGCCGTTGATGCAGCCACAGGTCGCGTGTTGTTGTCAGATAAAGGCAATCTTGCACTTAGTCCCGATGGCCACGGGGGCATGCTGGCCGCGCTCGACCGTACCGGCTCTTTGGCCGACATACAAAGACGTGGTTTGACACAACTATTTTACTTCCAGGTTGACAACCCACTCGTTGAAATTTGTGATCCTAAATTTTTGGGATTTCACATTTTTACTGGGTCGGAAATGTCGACGTTAGCAATCCTAAAGCGCGATCCAACGGAACGTGTCGGAAACATAGTGCGTATTGATGGCCACACACGCATTATCGAATACTCCGATCTACCTGAAGATGTTGCCTGCCAACGGAATTCCAATGGCACGCTTCGTTTCTGGGCCGGTAATACTGCCATTCATGTGTTCGATGTTGCTTTTTTGCGGCGCGCCGCAGCGGATGATTCTTCACTGCCATTTCATGTGGCATTGAAAAAAGTGCCTTATTTTGACGACATGGAAAATCATATCGAACCGACTGTACCCAACGCCATTAAATTCGAACGATTTATTTTCGATTTGCTGCCCTTAGCTCGAAAAGCGATCGTAGTAGAAACAGATCCAGCGAGTTCGTTTGCACCCGTGAAAAATCGGCCCGGCGAGGAGCGCGATTCTCCCGATACCTGCCGGAACCTCATGACCGCTTTGCATCGGAAGTGGTTAGCTGCCGCCGGTGTCAAAATCGGCGTCGATGTACCTGTGGAAATCAGCCCCTTGTTTGCACTCGATGCCGTGGAACTGCGCGCAAAGATTAAGCCTGGAATAGAGATTTTGGAACCTACATATTTCTATTAATCGTTTTCGCTTGTCATCTTCCACGTGCGGCTGAACGTCGTGGTGGCGTTTCCACTGAGAAAACTAGCGACGAACCCGCCAATAAAACTCCGAAAACGGCCGCTATGGCGACCAGCCACAACCCATCGTTCATCGCACGCCGTTTCTGAAGCCGTGAAATAATCTCTGCGTTTCGCTCTCCGGCCTGTTTTGCCAATCCCGCTGCCGATTTCGGCGCCATTGGCTGTGGGCCCGGACCTTCAAATTTCGCCAACAGTTGCAGATCAAGAATTAGATGTGGCGGCAAAGCATTTTGGGAAATCACTTCAACAAAACCAGGAAGCGATGAGACGACGGGCTCGAACCGAATAAATGCCTCTGCGGGGGAAAGTTTATTGACTTCGAGCTGAATGTCACCCTTGTTAATGGGCAATTCAAATAATTGGCGGTCTGCGGAAGATGGACGCAGCAAGGCGATCGCTCCGGCAGCTAAGATTGCGATTACGGTAATTGCTAAGCCTAAAAACACAATTCCTTGTCGCGCACTCCAAATTGGCGATGGAATCGTTTCTTCTACCACCGATTCCAATTCGCGCAGTCCGCGAATGGATGGCACTTCCAAAATCTTTCCGCAACTGCACTGCAATGATTGACCAGCCTGTCCGGCTGTCACCATAGTTTTGGAGCCACAGGTTGGACACTGAAGTAAGTACTTCATCGAACCATCGCGAAGTTGGCACTATATCGTGGGTGTGATTGAAGGCGCAGTAGGATCGCGACGAACGACGATTTAACTAGGCGTTAACACACAAATTCAGCTTAATCGAATCAGTTTCATACTGAAAGTGATCTGGATAGACAGGTAGCAGCCGGGAATAAAATTGCTCGTCGAGTAACTAACTAAAATTGTGAGAAATGTTGTCGCCCGTACTATAAAGGTGATACTTATGAATGGTGTGATCGACGCCGAAAATTTAATTCCATAACGTGTGCGGAATAGATCGTATTACTTAGCACTGTGCCCATTCGCAAGTAGTTGCAGTATGCACATCCTCTCAGCAGTTTTCTTCTCTAAAACTCGTAATTGACACTTGGTACCAAGACCTCGAGGTACAAAAACATAAAGCTAGGTAGAATATTAAAATAGGAAATATGAGTAAAATAGATAATATCTTAATGATATATTGCGCGTAATTTTTTACCAAATAGAGGCATCTAAGAATCGCCGCAAGACATCGGTGGTAGAATATGTTGGAAATTGTTTAATGTTGAGAGAATAATAGTTAGCTTGGAAACGAGCAGGCTGATACCTTGCTGCGTTTCTGCCATCGGCGTCTTAGGCAATATGCTTCAAGGCTTTTGCTGATTTTCTCACCCTTCTTGGTTTATTTGAGGAGTGTTCCCTTGTACAACACGTTGTTGGACGACCTGGAAGATGATTCAACTCCCGGTCCCGATGAGGCTGTCGAGTTGGTCGACAAAGTGGTTGATGATTCGGATACAGTCGAGGTCGACGATGATTTGCTGGTGGCGGAAAGTCAATCAGCCGGCGATTTAGACGGGGAGCTCAAGGGGGACGAGCTTCTTTCCGTCGATTCAGAGGCCGAAAGTTGGTCAGATGACCCGGTACGAATGTATCTCACGCAGATGGGTGAAATTCCACTGCTCACGCGCCATGAGGAAATTGCGCTGGCCAAGCGCATCGAAATTACGCGGGCTCACTTCCGCCGCAAGTTGTTGGAATGCGATTTTGTTATTCAGTACGCCATGCGGATTTTGAATCGGGTGCACGCGGGTGAATTGCCGTTCGATCGAACTGTGCAAGTCAGCGTAACCGACCGCTTGGAAAAAGACCAAATCCTTGGTCGGTTACCACACAACTTATCGACGGTAAATGAATTGCTGCGGCGCAATAAGGCTGACTTCCGTACCGCATTCAGTAAGTCGACGAAAATGAGTTTGCGCCGTGAGGCTTGGCGCCGGCTGAACCGCCGCCGGAAACGAGCGGTGAAGTTGGTGGAAGAGCTCGGTTTGCGAACCCAACGTATTGAAACCATGATTCGTACGCTGGAAGATTTCACGTGCCGAGCAGCGGAACTGCGGGCGTTGATCGATCAACACAAGCGCGCCAAGTTGCCATCCGCGGATCGTGCCGTGTGGATTAAGGAATTTCGCCAAATTTTGCGATGCACGCAAGAAACTCCGTCAAGCATGCGGAATCGAATTCTGAAAATTAAAGGCATTTATGGCCAATATCAGCATGCCAAGCGCGGATTGTCGGAGGGCAACTTGCGGCTGGTGGTGTCGATTGCCAAGAAATACCGCAACCGCGGTCTCAGCTTTTTGGATTTAATTCAAGAAGGCAACGCCGGCTTGATGCGAGCGGTCGATAAATTTGAATATCGCCGCGGCTTCAAGTTTTGCACCTACGCCACGTGGTGGATTCGCCAAGCCATTACTCGGGCAGTGGCCGATCAAAGCCGTACCATTCGCATTCCTGTGCATATGGTGGAAACCATGTCGCGGGTGCGAAATGTTTCACGCGAATTGTTGCAACGGTTGGGCCGCGAACCGACGATTGAAGAAACCGCTCGTGAAGCTGGTACGGCGATTGACGAAACCCGCCGAGTACTGGCGATGAGCCGCTATCCAATTAGTTTGGATCGGCCCGTCGGCAACAGTGAGGATAGCCATTTTGGTGATTTGCTGCCTGACAGCGATGCCGAAAACCCCGCCGTGGGCGCTGCCCAGGAAATGTTGCGTAATCGGATCAGCAAAGTATTGAAAACGCTGAGCTACCGCGAACGTGAAATTATCAAGCTCCGCTATGGTTTGGGCGACGGTTACAGTTATACGCTGGAGGAAGTTGGCCATATTTTCAAAGTGACCCGCGAACGTATCCGCCAAATTGAAGCTAAAGCGGTCCGTAAGTTACAGCAACCCAGCCGGGCGCAGGAGTTGTTGGGCTTTTTGGATTGACCATCGCTTCGAATATTATCAGTCGAACTTAGAAGTCTCATACCTACAGTCATGTAGCCCCCGGTCGCTTGGCCGGGGGCTTTATCATTGACGCTCCGGTCGATCAGCGATGAAACACATCGGCGGCATTGTGTTGGCGGGCGGAAAGAGTCGTCGGATGGGTATGTCAAAGGCGCTATTGCCATTTGGGCAGGAGGTGGTCCTGCAGCGCATCGTGCGAATCGTTGGCCGGTTGGCTTCGGACGTCGTGGTTGTGGCCGCGCAAGGCCAGCCCTTGCCGGAACTGCCGCCCAGCGTACTGATCGCGCGGGACACTAATCCCGATTGTGGTCCGCTGGAAGGAATCGCCGCTGGCCTGCGATGTTTGCAAACCGCCCAGCTAAAAATTGAGTCCGCTTTGATCACCGCTTGTGATGTCCCATTGCTTGTGCCGGCCTTCCTCAACCGCATAATCGAACTGCTCGATTCCCAGCACGACGCCGTCGTTCCAATCTGGGAACATGTGCCGCAGCCGCTGGCCGGTGCATATCGCCCGAAAATTCTGCCGGTGGTCGATGCCATGCTGGCCGAAAACCAATTGCGAGTTTGCGATCTGCTCGATCGAATTCGGACCCGTTTGATACCCGCTGAGCAGTTGCGTGAAGTCGATCCCGATCTGCACTCGTTATGGAATTTGAACACGCGCAGCAAGTATGCGGCAGCACTCGCTGCCGCCGGGCTTTCGATCAATCGGTAATTTCCATGCCTGCAAACTCTGTGTTTCCCATTCCAAACTCTGAATTTGAAGCCGCTCCATTCTTCATGGCTCGCGCCCTGGAATTGGCAGCACGTGGTCAAGGTTACGTCGAGCCTAATCCGATGGTGGGCTGTGTGCTGGTGCGTGACGGCGAAGTGGTCGGCGAAGGTTGGCACGGGAAATTCGGCGGGGCACATGCCGAGGTGGAAGCGCTGCACGTGGCGGGTCCTCGAGCCAAAGGCGCCACCGCTTACGTGACTTTGGAACCATGCTGCCACCAGGGAAAAACACCCCCATGCACTCAATCGCTCATCAACGCCGGCATTGCAAAAGTGGTTTGCGCCCAGCGCGATCCGTTCGAAGCGGTCAGCGGCCAGGGAATCGCGGCACTTCATGAGGCCGGAATTGACGTGGAAGTCGGCTTGATGGCAGCCGAGGCCCACCGGCTCAACGCGCCGTATTTGAAGCTCATCGCCACAGGCCGGCCGTGGATCATTGCCAAATGGGCCATGACGCTGGACGGCAAAATCGCCACCGCTGCCGGCAATAGCCACTGGATTTCCAGCGAGGCCTCGCGGCAAATTGTGCAGCAACTACGCAGCCGTGTAGATGGCATTCTGATCGGCAGCGGCACGGCCAAAATGGACGACCCGCTGCTCATCGCCCGACATCCGGGACCGCGCGTTGCCACCCGTATTATTGCCGAGAGCCAGGCTGCGCTTTCACCCAATAGTCAACTCGTGCAAACGGCGCGCGATGCACCGGTGCTTATTGCCGCTGCTCCCGCTGCCCCGCAGGAAAACATCGACCGCTTAACCGCCGCCGGCTGCGAGGTGATCACTTGCCGTGCAGCCGATGCCGCTGAAAAATTGGTCTCCATTCCTGCATTGCTCAATGAACTCGGCCGCCGCCGCATGACCAACGTGCTGGTAGAAGGAGGCGGCAAACTGCTGGGCGCGCTATTCGACGCCGGCGCCATTGACGAAGTGCATGTGTTCATCGCCCCCAAACTCATTGGCGGCGCCAGCGCTCCCTCGCCCATCGCCGGCACGGGTGTAGAAAAAATCGCCGCCGCACTCCACTTAGCCGACATCGAACTCCGCCACACCGGTGAGGATCTTTATTTGCGCGGCCGAATCCATCGTGATTCATAGCCAAAGTTCGCCGCTTGAAGGCGCGCCGCTCATCGTGATAAACTTGTGAGATTCTACTTCCTCAACAGTCCCAAAACAGCTCTAAGTTGCGCACGCACAACAGCTTCCGCTGCTTGGAAAAATCCTGCGAGTTTTAGGCCACCCATTTGTTATGCTGGTTGCGGATTGTCGCTGCCAAGCAATTCCAACCCGTAAATAAACCTGCATGAGCATATCAATCATCAACCGAGCGCGCGGAAATCTGCGCAGCCTGCGACAAGCCTCGGAGGAACGAATCACCCGCAACCCCGCCAGTGGAGTCAAACTTTCCCATCGAGAATTTTTTCTTTTGCCGCCGGCGCGAAAAAAATGCCGCAATTTCCCGATCCGATTTTTGGCTCTGGCCCAATTCAAGAGGAAAGTAATGGGAAATTATGTGGCCTAATTTTCAACCCTAGCCCGCTTTTCTCGATGGAAACGCAATTCGCGCCAGTTTGTCGCCTCGGAACATTCAATCGTAACTACTGACCGCAACCAGACTTGAAATTTCCTCGCTACGCCAAAAATTTTCACAAAAAAACTTCGACGACGACCGCCGTCAACTGCCAACCCACTCGTTAAATCTTTGAACCATCCCGGGTACCACAGTGCCGCGACGTAACGATTTGCACAAAATTCTGATCATCGGTTCCGGGCCCATCGTCATTGGCCAGGCGTGCGAGTTCGATTATTCCGGCACGCAGGCCTGCAAGGCCCTGCGCGAGGAAGGGTACGAGGTGGTGTTGGTCAATTCCAACCCGGCCACCATCATGACCGATCCCAGCACGGCCGATCGCACGTACATTGAGCCGCTCACCTGGGAAATCGTCGCCAAGGTCATCGAACGGGAACGGCCTGACGCCTTGCTTCCCACCCTCGGCGGCCAAACCGGTCTGAACCTGGCGATGGATCTGGTCAAGCACGGCGTGTTGGAAAAGTACGACGTAGAAATGATCGGCGCCAATGCCAACGTCATCGCCAAGGCGGAAGATCGTGAGTTGTTCAAGCAGGCCATGCTCAAAATCGGCCTCGACATTCCCCGCGGCCAAACTGTGCATTCGCTCGATGAGGCCCGCGAAGGGCTCAAAGAGATCGGTCTGCCCTGCGTTATCCGACCCAGTTTCACGCTGGGGGGCAGCGGCGGCGGGTTTGCCTACAACCGCGAAGAATTTGACACCATTGTTCGCCGCGGCCTCGATCTTTCCCCTGTCCACGAAGTACTCATCGAAGAAAGCATTCTCGGCTGGAAAGAGTACGAAATGGAAGTGATGCGCGATGCCGACGACAACGTCGTCATCATTTGCTCCATCGAAAATTTCGATCCCATGGGCATTCACACGGGCGATTCCATCACTGTCGCTCCGGCTCAAACGCTGACCGACAAAGAATATCAGCGAATGCGAGATGCCTCGCTGGCCGTCATTCGCGAAATCGGCGTGGAAACCGGCGGCTCCAACATTCAATTCGCCATTCATCCGCGCAATGGACGAATGACCGTAATCGAAATGAACCCACGGGTCAGCCGCAGCAGTGCCCTGGCGAGCAAGGCGACTGGTTTTCCCATCGCGAAAATTGCCGCCAAGCTGGCCGTGGGCTATCGGCTACACGAGCTGCCCAACGATATTACGCGCGAAACGATGGCCTGCTTCGAGCCGACCATCGATTACGTGGTCACCAAAGTGCCGCGCTTCGCCTTCGAGAAATTTCCCGAGGCTGATGCTCGCCTCACTACGCAAATGAAAAGCGTGGGAGAAACCATGGCCATTGGCCGCACGTTTAAGGAATCGTTTCAAAAGGCACTGCGCGGATTGGAAGTCGGCAGCTTCGGCTTCGGTTGCGATAGCAAAGATTTATGGGGTACGCCACAGCAACCCAGCCGCGAGGAAATTCGCGCCAAGCTGGCCGTCCCCAGCGCCGACCGCATTTGGTATGTGCGTTACGCCTTCAAAGACGGCATGAGCATCGAGGAAATCCACGAATTGACGTACATCGATCCCTGGTTTCTCGATCAACTGCAGCAAATTATCGAGCTGGAAAACGAAATCCGCCAAGTGCCGGCGCTCGACCAACTCAGCGACGAGCTGTTCCGCCGCGCCAAGCAGTTCGGCTTTTCCGATCGGCAATTGGCCACGCTCCTGTACACCACGGAAATGGAAGTTCGGGCCGACCGCAAGCGCCGCGGCATCATCGCCACGTTCAAATCGGTCGATACCTGCGCCGCCGAGTTCGAAGCTTACACGCCGTATTACTATTCGACGTACGAAATCGAAGACGAAGTGCCTCCCAAGCCGGCCGGTGGCAAGCGGATTATGATTTTGGGCGGCGGACCCAACCGCATTGGCCAAGGCATTGAGTTCGATTATTGCTGCTGCCATGCCAGCTTCGCCCTGCGCGAGTTGGGCATCGAAAGCGTGATGGTCAATTCCAATCCGGAAACGGTCAGCACCGATTACGATACCAGCGATTTGCTCTTCTTCGAGCCGCTCACGGCGGAAGACGTGCTGAACATTTGCGATCGCGTGCAACCCGACGGAGTCATCGTGCAATTTGGCGGGCAAACGCCGTTGAATCTCTCGCGCGCTTTGGCCACCGCCGGCGTGCCCATCATCGGCACCAGCGTCGATACTATTGAAGATGCCGAAGACCGTGAAAAATTCCAGCGCATTTTGCAGCGGCTCGGCTTGCGGCAACCGGCCAACGGCATCGCCCGAACCATGGATCAAGCCCGGACCGAAGCTGCGCGCATCGGCTATCCGAACCTGGTTCGCCCCAGTTTCGTGCTTGGCGGCCGGGCCATGGAAATTTGCTACGATCAATCGCAGTTGGAGCGATTCGTCGTTGAGGCTTTTGTCGTCTCGCAAGGGCAACCGGTATTGATCGATCGGTTTTTGGAAGACGCGATTGAGGTGGATGTCGATGCCATTGGCGACGGCCAGCGCGTTATTGTGGCGGGCATTATGGAGCACATCGAAGAAGCCGGCGTGCATTCCGGCGATTCCGCCTGCGCCCTGCCGCCGTACAGCCTCACCGGCCCCATCTTGCAGGAAATTCGCGATGCCACCACGGCGTTGGCCAAGCACCTGCGAGTGGTGGGCTTGATGAACGTGCAATACGCCATCAAGCGCGAAGAGGGCCGCCAGGTGCTGTATGTGTTGGAAGTAAATCCCCGGGCCAGCCGCACCGTGCCATTTGTGGCCAAGGCGACTGGTCTGCCGGTGGCGGGTGTGGCTGCGAAAGTGATGGCGGGAATTTCGCTCGCCGAGCAAGGCGTGAACAGCGAGCCCATTCCGGCACAAGTTTCGGTGAAGGAAAGCGTGTTTCCGTTCGTCAAGTTCGCCGGTGTCGATATTGTGCTGGGCCCGGAAATGCGCTCCACGGGGGAAGTAATGGGCGTCAGCGAGAGCTTTTCGATCGCCTTTGCCAAAAGCCAATTGGCCGCCGGCGTGTTGTTGCCGCGCGAAGGAAGCATTTTCATCAGCGTGGCTTCGCCGGCCCAGAAGGAACACATGGTCGAAGTTGCGCGCCGGCTGGTCGCCATGGGCTACACCTTGTTGGCGACCACCAATACCGCCGCCAAATTTGCCCAGGCGGGAATTCCTGTCGAGCCAGTGAAAAAATTGCAGGAAGGTCACCCCAACTTGCTCGACCATCTGAAAAACGGCACGGTCAAGCTGATTATGAACACCCCCAGCGGCAAAGGCGCCCGCACCGACGAAGGCCGCATTCGCGCCGCCGCCGTGCAAGCGGGCATTCCCTGCGTGACCACCATCCCGGCCGCCGACGCCTGCGTGCGGGCCATGGAAGCGCTCCGCGAGGAGGAAATTACCGTGCAGGCCATTCAGGACCGCTTTCCCAAGGCGAACGTTACTCGGCAAGCCGCTGCCATGAAGCACTGAATGCCGGATTTTATTTTCGTGACAAAATTGCTCAATTCTGTCGCCAGCGCACCCGCCGCGGCTCGGCAAACTCTCGGCAACCGGCAAATGAACCGCTGACATAATGCGGCAGGTTTGTGGCAAGTAGTTTGCATTGTTGAAAGTTGAATGGCGGGTGACCGTGGACTAAAAATTCGGAGTGAGTCGCTAGTGGCTAGGGATTTCTCGCTAGTTGCTAATTGCTAACGGCTAGTTGCTAATCGCGAACAGCTAGCCGCTGGTCGGCACACTATACCAAACGAGTGGCCTAAAACTGGGCAAAATTTTTTGGAGAGTTACTTGGCCGGAACCAAGTTGGCCTGCGGCAAGGTGCGAAGCTGCTGTTTCAACTCGGCGGACAGCGGCCGATCAGAAATAGGGGCAATCTGCTTTTTCGCTTCGCCTAAAGTTGGCGTTCCATACTGGTGCTGCAACCGATCGAACAAAGCGGCCAGTTTGTCTTGGTCCCCTTCGGCCAGAAAGTAGCAATCGTGCAGCTGGCCCCATGCGCCGTCGCCGTGGGCAATGGTTAAGCATTTCAGATGGTCGACATCAGGGCCCAGCCACAGCCGGTACAGGGCCAACTTGGGAACGTCGCGGTCTTTGCCGCCAAAGTTTTCCAGAAAAGAAGCCAGCCCATCGCCGCCAATGTTGGCAACACTGGCAGCTTCCTTCTCGTCGCCGTTCGGGCTGGAAATTGTCGCAATCTGCCGCCAGGCTTTTTTGTTGCAGATCGTAAATATAGTAACTGGCGTCGGTGGCATGGGGTGTGGCGACAACACTTCTCTGGCCGGGAATCAGATTGTGGGTTTTCACAAGATCGTCTTCAATGTCCCACTGATTCGTCTTGCAGATCTGGCATTCGACATCGCCAGAAGTATGTTGCCTAAAGCATGCCGCGCACTTTTCGCGTTCCTCGGAGCTGAGAGGCCCCTTGCCATCTGGCATACCGCGCTACCCCGGGAATTATTTGTTAAATGCTAATGATGAAAAAGACCGGGTTGTCTTACTTAGACGACGTTGCCCGTCAAGCGGGCCGGCTGGATCAGCCAGCATTTACACCCGGCACAACGCATTGTAGCCGTGGTGCGGTGTTGCTAAAACATCGAGCCGAACATCAGCCCATTTATTTGCGGCGTGGCCCAAAAATTTGCTTGAACGTTTTCGCGGCCTGGGCTAATGTGTACGCATGTACATTTATATAGTGGCTTTGCCTAAAAATGCCTAACTGGCAGCCAATTTTGGGGCAACTTGCAATTCTGCCTCAAAACTCGGATCAAGCCCCAATTCGTACATCGCGCTGATTAAGCAACAAATGTTGTGACAAAGAATCTTCGCCAACA
>DASRSD010000125.1 GCA_035656635.1 Pirellulales bacterium | reverse complement strand
ACGTAAATAACAGCGCGCCAGCCGGCGCTGGCTCGCCGCCGCTCATGACGGCGGTTCGCAGCAAATGTCGCAAATCCTCGTCGGCGGTCACCTCATCGCGAATGTGAAACTGCACGGTCTGCCCGGTGCGCATGTAATCGCCGATGGAAATGGCTCCGGAATTGGGATCAGCCCCAATCACGTTGCGCACAATAAAATCGCCGCGATGAAATTCATCTTGATATTCGCTCAGCACCCGGCCCACGTGCAACCCGCGCCGCGCTTGCAGCTTTTCCTGCTCCGTTAGCGTTTGGAATACCTCCTGCAATCGCACCAGCGGCGGCACTCCGCCGAGTTCTTGAATTACGTTGGAATCTGCCCGCGTAATCACATACGGCTTGCCCACGGGCCGGCAACCTTGCGACACCACGCTGCGAATTCGGACGCGGCCGTAAATCAGGGCGGCCACCGCTCCTTCCGTTCGCTGGCCAGGACCCAGCACCAGCAGATTTTCGCCCGGCGCCACGCCGCCAGATGCCATGCCGCCTAACACCGGCACGCCGGGGCGGTCTTCGTTCAGTCGCCGTACAATTTCGTCCGCTGGAAAGCTGAACGGTTCGCCCAACAGTAACATCGCCGTTCCGCCAGGCCAGGTGTCGGGTAAATCGGCGGGCCAACCCGTAAAAATGCTTCCTTCTCGGGTCTGCTCGAAATTGAGGTGCATCAATTTTACGTTCGTGTTGGGCAAGACCGCCAACCACAGCGAGATAGCTGGCTGCGACTCGTATTCGCGGTTTTTGCCAATGATCGATTCGCCGGTGCAGCCCAACAGCATTTCCGAGCCAATGGCTTGGCACACCTGCGCGGCCACTTGGTCCAAGGACTGGCGATGATCGGGCGAGACAAATACCAGAGCTAAATCGGGCTTGGCTCCTAATTGAGAGAGCGCTTTGCGGCAAACTTCATCGACAGCCGCCGTGGTTTCCGGCGCGGTGGAAAGTGCGGCGGAAAATTGCGCTCGGGCGGGCCCGGGTTGCATCATGGTTGTACTCTTCTGCGTGCGCGTGAATCTTAAAATCAATGCGCTAACCGATTTCAAAAATCGCTTCCACTTCGACCGCCATGTTTCCCGGCAACGCGATGGCTCCCACGGCGCTGCGGGCTCCGACGCCGGCATCGGGGCCGAACACTTCGGCCATCAACTCGCTAAAGCCGTTGAGCACCGCCGGCTGTTGATGGAAGTCTGCCGTGCAATTTACCAACCCAAATGTTTTTACGATTCGCTGGACGTGATCGAGGCTTCCCAAGGCTTCGCGCAGTGATGCCAAAATTGCCAAACCGGTTTGGCGCGCGGCAGCTTGTCCGGCTTTCAAATCTAAATCCGCCCCCACGCGGCCGGTAATCAGCGATTTGTCGGCCCGTAGCGGGCCATGCCCCGATAGGTACGCCCATTTTTCGCAAACGACCACCGGCTTGTAAAGTCCCACAGGCTTGGGCGCGGGGGGAAGTTGAATTTGCAGTTCGATCAATCGGGCTTCAGCACTCATGCAATTCTCTGAGACGAAAAAGTTTTTGACGACGATCGCCTGCAATCGTTATGGATTGGCCCTGGCTCCGATGCACCTTCACAATATCTTTTAATGGCTGTTCTGGAAAGATGCGAACTCGGCAATCATTTCATATACTGCGGTAACGGCAGCACGCCGTATAGGGCATGTAGCCCGGCGCCATTTTGTTTTTATCGATGGATTGTTTCATGACTGTGCCGCGACTTGGATTTCCCAACCTCGGCCTGGGCGTAGGATTGCGGAGTGTGCATTTTTCTCACATTTTGCAGCACTGCCCAACGGTCGATTGGTTCGAAATCATTTCGGAAAATTTTATCGATTCGCAGGGTCGGCCGCGCTACGTTCTGGAGCAAATTGCCGAGCGCTACCCGGTGGTGATGCACGGCGTGTCGCTTTCCATTGGCAGCACCGATCCGCTCAATTTCGATTATTTGGCGAAGCTGAAACGGCTGGCCCAGGAAGTGAAAGCCGGTTGGATTTCCGACCATTTGTGCTGGACCGGCGTGCTGGGCCTGAACACGCACGATTTGCTGCCGCTGCCGTTTAATGAGGAAACCTTGCGACATGTGGTGCAGCGCGTGCACACGGTGCAAGATTATTTGGAGCGGCCGCTGGTTCTGGAAAACCCCAGCAGTTACGTCACGTTTGCCGCCTCGAGCATGAGCGAATGGGAATTTCTTTCCTGCGTGGCGGAGGAAACCAATTGCGGCTTGCTGCTCGATGTGAACAACGTGTACGTGTCGAGCATCAATCACGATTTCGACCCTGCGGAATACATTGGCAACTTGCCGTACCCGCGGATTGTGCAAATGCACCTGGCCGGCCACGCGTCGCGGCCTACACACTTGCTCGATACGCACGACAACCACGTGGTTGATCCCGTATGGGAACTGTACCGCTTGGCGCACGAAAAAACCGGCGGCGTGGCATCGCTGTTGGAGTGGGATGCCAAAATTCCACCGTTTCCCGTCGTGCACGCTGAAATTCTCAAAGCCCGGCAATATATGACAGCCAACTTTCCCGCATCGAACAACCGCCTTCGCAATGTTCCACAACCCCATCAGCAAGCCGCTGGCACGCCGCCGCATCCGGCGACGTTGGTGCTAGCCGACGTGGAGTGAACTCCGCAAACCAGATGAAACAGCAATCCCTTCAAAACGTGCAGCGCTGGATGCAATCGGTCATCACGCATCCGCTGGGTGTAGAAGCCGGATTGGCAGCGCCGGCTCAAGTGGAGCAAATTGTCGAGCCTTCTCTTCGCCAATCCAGCGTCGAGCGATTGGCAATTTACGCCAATGCCTATCACGCCCGATTAATTGAATGCCTGCAAGCGGAGTTTCCTGTCTTTAATCGCACGGTCGGAGACGAAGCGTTCGCGGAATTCGCCGTGGCCTATTTACAGCGGCATCCGTCGCACAGTTACACATTAAATCAATTGGGGGCGGATTTCGTGCAATTTTTGAACGACTCACGGCCGGCGCCTGCCGGCGGAGTCAAGCAGACCAACAGCGATTGGATCGATTTTCTGATCGACCTGGCCCAACTGGAGCGTACGATCAGCGAAGTTTTTGACGGGCCGGGCTTGGAGGCAACGCTTCCCATTTCGCACGCAGATTTGTTGGCGATCGACGCCCAGCGTTGGCCGCAGGCACGGTTGTCAATCGCGCCCTGCGTGCGCCTATTGTCCCTGCGATTTCCCTTGCACGATTATTACACGGCCATGAAGGCCACCGAGAATGCAAATCACGCCGTGGAAATTCCGCAGCCACAAAACTCGTGGCTAGCGCTTACCAGGCGCGATTATGTTGTGCGGCGTTACGAGCTTAGCCGGCCGCAATTCGTGCTGCTCGATGCTCTGCGATGCGGCCAAACCGTGGGAGATGCCGTCAGCGCCGCCTCCGCGGTCTATTCCGGGGAAATCGAGCAGCTTGCTGCTGACATGCACGAATGGTTCCACGCATGGACCGCAGCGCCGATGTTTGAACGAGTAGCAATTAGCGGTTAGCGATTAGCAGTTAGCCGGAAACAGAATGGTTTCCAAATGCTAATTGCTAACCGCTTCTTACTTCAACACATCGAATAAATTGCTTTTGCCGTCAGTCCACAAAATGGGCTTCTTTTTCGGCTCCTTGGGGTCGCGCTCTTCGGGGGGTGGCTCGCCATACTGAGATAGTGCGGCAATTAAATCCCGATTGTGGCTGAGAATCATCCAGTCGGAACGGTACATTTGGTTATCGCCGCCGTTGTTGATGATCAATACATGGTCGAGTCTAAAATGCTCGGCCAACCCCAGCACAATGGGCTCTAAATCTACATAGCGATTGGTAATGTGCACGGCAATGGCGCCATCGGCATCTCCACTATCCTTGGCGATTTGATCGACGTACGATTGGCATGCTTCCTGTGTCAGTAAATGTACCGGAATGGCGTCGCCGCTAAACGCATCGAGCACTAGCACGTGGAATTTTTGCGGATGGCCTTCCTTTAATTCACGCTCCAGTGTCAACCGAGCGTCCCCCAATTCAATTTCGCATTTAGCGCCGCGCTCGCGGCAGTCTTTCAAATACGTGAAATATTCGCCGGGCTCGGTAATTTCAATCACATTCGGATTGATTTCGTAAAAACGAATCGAATCTCCCTGATCGGCATAGGCCGCCAAGGTGCCGGTGCCCAAACCCACGGCTCCAATCTGCAGCCCATGCACGTTTTTATTTTCGCGATAAAAGCCAATGGTCCGGCCCACGCCGGTTTCCGGAGCGTAATAAGTAGTCGGTATGTGGCGGCGATCTTCGCTAACATATTGCAGCCCGTGCGTAATCCGGCCATGATTCAACACATGAATTTCGTTCTCAGGCTGGTTCGTTTTTCGCGCATCCACCCGCAGCGTGCCGAAGAAATTTCGTTTCTGCAACAGGATTTCTTCGTGCTGCTCAATCCGTGGCTGAAAATAAGCGCAAATATCAAAAATTCCCACGCCCGTTACCAGCAGCACCGGCAGAGCCAGCGCCAACGCGCCGAGGGAATGCCCAATGCTCCAAGTGCGCGCGGTGCTGCCTGCTGCACGGCCGCTGAATGCCGACAAAATTCCGCGCAAAATCAGCCAACTGGCCAGCACAAATCCCAAAAAGAGCGATAAATTCCACTCAAAAAACGTGACAAAAAACCGCGGCGCCAGCAAAGTCACCGCGACGCCTCCCAGCGCGCCGCCGGCCGAAATCATCAAGTAGTAACCCGTCAAATAGCGCGGATGCGGCCGCAGCCGGAACAGCTCGCCGTGGCACAACATGCAAACGCCCAATAGCGCCGCAAAGTTCAGGCCCGCGTACGTCAGGAACCCCAATTCCAGGCTCGGCGATTCCGGCCGTTCCGCTTCCGGCAAATCATCGTCGGTAAAGCGGTGATACTTCACGTAATGGGCAATTTTTCCCGGCGTGCCGCAATCGTACAGCTCGACTTCCGACTGACCGTTGTGAAACACCATCGCCACGAAATAAATCGCCAGCATGGTAAACAGGGCCGTCAGCACGGGCCGATACCAGCGCGGATGATCGAAGGCAATAATGAACGTCACCAAATACAGCGACAACGGCACGACCCACAAAAACGGAATCACCGCCACGTCGGTGCACACATGGTTGGTGATGGCCAACAAAGCGACCGAGGCAAAGCACGGCAGCACGAGCCACATCATGCGCCGCCAGAGCGTGGGCGCCGCCAGGTTGTGCAAATCTGCCGCTAATGCACTGACTTCGCTGGCCGCAGTGGCTTGAGCGGGCACATCCATCGCCACGGGGTTGGCGCTATGCAAATCGGTCACATTTGGATCAGTCGCGGAACTTTCGGTCCAGTGCAGTGCAAATCCGATGACAATGGCGGCACAGCCACACAGCGCCGCATACAAATAAAATCCAACCGACCAAAACGTGGCTTGCTCCGGCACGCTCCAAATGCGCTCGAAGAAAAACGGATAGCTCAATAGCGCCAATAGCGAGCCCACATTCGATAAGGCATACAGTCGGTACGGAATTCGGCCCGGATAGGCCCGGGCAAACCAGGCCTGAATCAGCGGCCCGGTCGAAGAGAGCACAAAAAACGGCAAGCCCACGCTGGCGGCCAGCAGCGTTAAAATTTTCCCCACCGGCTGCAAGCTGTCGGTCGGTTTCCAGGCCTCGCCGGGGACCGCGCCGAGAACAACCAAAAACACCAGCGCCGCGATCATCAATGCCAGGTGAACTAGCGCTTGCTGCTTGGGCTTTAGCCACATTTGGCTGAAATGTGCGTAAGCATAGCCGCCGAACAGCAGCGTTTGGAAAAACAACAAACAAGTTGTCCACACCGCCGGCGTGCCGCCGAACCAGGGCAAAATGTACTTGCTGACCAGTGGCTCAATTTGAAACAGCAAAAATGCACTGACAAAAATCGTGGCCGCAAAATTCAGGGCCAGCCAAGCGCCGCGTGATGGTGTGCTCATGGAAAAACAAAGTGGGCAAGCAACCTCGCTCGCCTCAAGGTGAACAATTGGAGCAGGTTTACCGCAAGCTTTAAGCTTTCGAGAATAACGCGCCGGCCGACCGCAAGCAATTCGAGTGGAAAAATGAATCGGCCGCCATGGTAATTGCCCCAGCTTGACAACTTTACCAACCGCAGCGTACATTGTGGCAGTGTAACACTCGCGCAGCCTAAACGGTGCGCGTCTTTTTTATATTCGCTTCGTTGGCCGCAAGGGCAGTTTCACTTGCAACTCACGCGCACACGCTAACCGAGCATCTCCGGTGCGATATTCGCGACTCTGATGAGATGCGGTCACCTGGCTCCATTGCATGGGCTTTACCACTACCATTGATCTTGCGCCTGTAGCCCATCATCTTTCGCTGCCGCTGGCGCAAGTCGAAAGCGCCGCGCAGTTGTTAGATGCCGGCAACACCATTCCGTTTATCACCCGGTATCGCAAAGATCAGACCGGCGGCTTGGACGAAGAACAAATTCGCTGCATTCAAGATCAGGTAAGTCGCCTGCGAATGCTGGTCGAGCGGAAGCAAACCATCCTCCGCTCCATCGACAGCCAAGGCAAGCTCACTCCCGAATTGGCGCAAGCCATCGAACGGGCCGAAAACATCAAGTGGCTGGAAGACCTGTACCTGCCTTACAAGCCAAAGAAGCAGTCGCTGGCTACGTTGGCTCGGGAACGGAAGCTGGAGCCGTTGGCCGAGGAAGTGTTGCAGGCCAGTTCGGCCGCTGCCGACTTGGACCGCCGGGCTGCTGATTTCGTCGATCCCGACCGGCAGTTGGCCACCGTGGCCGATGTGCTGCTGGGCGTGGGCCACATTCTGGCGGAAGATTTCAGCGAACGGGCAGATTTGCGTTCCCGCTTGCGGCGGATTGTCAAAAAGACCGGGCGCTTGGTCTGCACCAAAACCGAAATCGCCGAGGCCCAGGGAAAAGAATTCCGCGATTATTTCGATTTTAAAGAACCGCTGGGCAAAATTCCTCCGCACCGGGTGTTGGCCATCAATCGCGGCGAGCGGGCAAAAATGCTCCGCGTGAAAATCGAAGCCGACGATGCGGGGTTGATTCAGGAAATCGAAACTTTTGTCACGCCCCCGGAACATCCGCATGCCGAATTCATCAAAGGTTGCGCCCGCGATGCACTGCAACGGTTGGTGCTGCCCAGCTTGGAGCGGGAAATTCGCCGCGAAATGACCGATGCGGCTGAAGCGCACGCCGTGGTGGTGTTCGCCAAGAATTTGCGTAATTTGCTGCTGTTGCCTCCGGTGCGTGGAAGGCGCGTGCTGGCGCTGGATCCAGGCTTTAAAAGCGGTTGCAAACTGGCGGCGCTGGACGAATTTGGCAATTTGCTGGATCAAGCGGTGATTCACTTGGTCGGCAAAGACGAACGCAAAGCCGAAGGCCGCGCGAAGCTGATCGAGCTCATCAAGCAGCACAATCTGGCCGTCATGGCGCTGGGCAATGGCACCGCCTGCCGCGAAACGGAAGATTTGCTGGCCGAGCTGTTAGCCAACGAACTGAAAGACGACGGCGTGGCCTACGTCATTGTGAACGAAGCCGGCGCCAGCGTGTATTCCACTAGTCCCTTGGGCCGCGAGGAACTACCCGAGTACGATGCCACTCTCCGCAGCGCCATTAACATCGGCCGGCGATTGCTGGATCCCCTGAGCGAACTGGTAAAAATCGATCCCGGCAGCTTGGGCGTAGGGCTGTATCAGCACGACGTGAAAGCCAAGCATCTGCGAACTTCGCTGGATGCTGTTGTCGAATCGTGCGTAAATTACGTGGGCGTCGATTTGAACACGGCCAGCCCGGCGCTGTTGCGCTACGTCAGCGGACTGAATCAACTTACGGCCCGGCGGTTGTACGATCACCGTCTGGCCAACGGTCCGTTCCGCAATTTGGAGCAGTTGAAAGAAGTATCGGGCTTCGGGGAAGCCACATTCGTGCAAGCGGCAGGCTTTTTGAAAATTGCCGATGGCGACAATCCCCTGGATGCCACCTGGATTCATCCCGAGAGTTACGAAGTCGCCCGAAAAATTTTGGGCAAGCTAGGCTTTTCGATCGACGATTTACGGCAGAAAGAAAACATCGCGGCGGTGGCCCAAAAAATTTCGGAACTCGCAGGGCAGGCCGAGCAGTTGGCCGCCGATTGGCAAGTGGGCTTGCTTACGCTGCGTGATATTTTGGCGCAACTTACCCGCCCGGGCCGTGACCCGCGCGAAGATTTACCGCAGCCTATTTTCAAGCGTGGCGTGCTGAAGCTGGAAGATTTACAGCCCAGCATGGAATTGATGGGCAGCGTCTTGAACGTGGTCGATTTCGGAGCGTTTGTCGATATCGGCCTGCACGATAGTGGGCTGGTGCATGTCAGCCAACTGGCCAACCGGTTTGTGCGCGATCCGCACGATGTGGTTTCGGTGGGCGACATTGTCAAAGTCTGGGTGGTGGAGGTGGATAAAACCCGCCGCCGTGTTTCACTAACGATGATTGCTCCCGGCACGCCGCGGCATGAACCGCATCGGGGACCAGCCAGTGGAGAGGGGCAGCAAGCCCGACCGCCACGCGGCGAAAGGGCGCCCCGTGGAGAACGTCCGCCGCGACGCCAGCGTCCTGCGCGTCCAGGCCGGGCGCCTGCTGCCGCCGGAAATGGCAACGCCGGGTCACAACCTTCCGAAGCTGGCGGCCAGGCGCCACCGATTGCCGCCGGAGAAGGTTCAAGCCCACCAACATCCGCGCCGCCTTCCGGTGCCGGCCGGGGTTCCGGCGTTCGTCCACCCCACATCGGCGGCAAGCGCTATGGTGGTTCGGGCGGTCGCCCGCATCAACAACATCAACACGCTCATTCGCGCGGTCCCAAGCCCAAACCCAAGCCGCTAATTCCCATTACGAAGGCGATGAAAGAAGGCAAAGAACCGCTTCGCACATTCAGCGATTTGTTTCAGTTTCATCAACTCAATACGGACCAGGAAGATGCGTCCCCCGTCGCTGCACAGCAACCACAGTCCAATTCGGCGCAAACGAAGCCAGATACCCAAGCTCCGCAAATTGCTGAAAGCAACGCGCATGTGGACGTAGCACACCAGGAACCAACGCCCAGCGGCACGTCTCCTGCGGAAGTGCCAATGCATTCCGCCCAGACCAGCGAACCTGCTGGGCAACCGGTTGAGGCAGCGCCTGATATAGCATCCTCCGCTCCGGCCGATTCGACCGCCTAGCGGTAGTCTTCACCCCTTTTCCTTGTTTCCCTCTTCCCGGACTCTTGCCAGTGGATTTTGACGAGCGGCTTCAACGTGCGATTCAACGGGGCAATCAGGCAGCCCAACAGCGGCGCGGAGCGGAGGCCGCCCAAGCACTTAGCGAGGAGCAATGCAAGCGTTTGCACTCGCAGTATCGCCTGCAGCTTTCGGAACATGTGGAAATGTGCCTCCGCCGGTTGCCGCAACACTTTCCCGGCTTTAAATACGAGAACGTTGTCAGCGATCGGGGTTGGGGGGCGGCGGTCAGCCGCGACGATGCTGATTTCTCTCGCGGGCAACCGCGTTCCAATGTATTTAGCCGGCTGGAAACGACGGTTCGGCCGTATAGCTCGGCTCGGGTGTTGGAACTAACTGCCCATGGAACCATCCGCAACAAGGAAATATATAACCGCACTCATTTCCAGCCGTTGGCCGACGTGCATTTGGAGCGGTTCATGGAAATGATTGATCTGTGGGTGCTGGAATACGCGGAGCTGTACGCGGCCAAACAGTAATGATTCTGAGCTAGGGCCGCGTGAACTTAGCCCGACTGTGTCAGTCGGGAGTTTTGGCTCGCATGGCGCGCCCTTGTTTTGAGGACCCAAAAGAATTGCCCCGCGCTTGCCAGCCGAAGCCGTCAAGAGCGGGGCATATATCGGTCAAGCGACCGCCATCTTCCGTGCGGTCAAGTTTGGAATCCATCCCAAGTTAACAGGACTTACTTGGCGGCTTCGCAACCGCTGCTAGTGCAACCCGAGCTGCAGCCAGAAGAACAACTGGAGCAGCAAGAGGACTCACAGCAGGAACGACGGCAGCGGCGACCGCAAGCCTGAGACAGTTCAGGCAACGAGGCAGCCACAACAGCCACAGCCAAAATCACAACTTTAACGATCTTCATAACAAAATCCTCCACTGACATGAAACATCGAAGGGTCAACAAAACACAACAGTCACAGTGCTTGCCATACACAGCGGGAGCTCTTCCGCCATCCCGGACAAGCAGCAGACCGTGCTACCACAGCCTTGCCCTGTGACCACCGACATTCAACACTTCTCAACGGCAATGTGAAAATCGCTAGGTTGGGAAGTATTTAACGTTCGATGGTGCAACCCTTAGACCAAATGGGTTACTAGCCGACAAGCCCCTGGCCGAATATGCATGTAAAAATAGAAAACTTACGGGGTTTGATAAGATAGCGAATTATCGCAGCTCAAGTTCCTGTTAATACAAGATTTACGTTCGCGTCAACAGCTTGACTGAGAAGATTTTGGCTCCGGAAGTTTCGTGATATCTGGCGGCAAGAAATTCTTTTTTGCTTCCCAAGACATGATTCTCTCGCGCGAATAAAACAGCCGCAGCACTTTCATTTGCCACAATTGCGGATGCTGCTGGTAGAACGCATCAGCATTATCAGCCGGGCCATATTCACAAAGCGTGAAGTGCACTAAGCGCATCCAAGCCAGTGTGAGCCTTTCGTGATACCCACGATCGAGCGCGTCTGGAACCTGCTGCGCCGCGTTGTATCGTTTGAGTGCAGTTCGCATTTGCTCGACCGCTTCTGACAGCGGATAATGCTGCAAGTAAAGATAGGCAATCTTTACGTGTTCTCGATGATGCCATTGATCTGCCGGGAAGACGCAATCTTCAAACTGCTTGCGAAACGTTTCATCATCAATGGTGGGCAGTTCGGCCATGCGGGCGAAGACAGATTGATAGCAAGTAGAGTTCGCCCAGCGGCTGATTTGAGCCGAGCCGATTCACAGCCTGGCGGAGGAGGGCCGGTCATTTAACCATATCAGGTTGTGGCCTGCCACGGCCGATGCCTGCCGCTACCCGTTGGCTCCGGTTTCCAAAATAGCCCAACTCCTCCATGCGCATTGCCAAATACTCTACGATGGGGCCAGTCGCGGGGGCCGAATTGCCGCCGTGCTCAATGACGACGACAAATGCCACCTGCGGGTCATTGGCAGGAGCATAGCCGGCAAACCAGGCATGTTCTGGCAAGCTTCCGCCGGTTTCTGCCGTGCCTGTTTTCCCGGCGATGGGCACAGGCGCTAAATCGAGCACGGCATGCGCGGTACCCTGCTCATCGGCGACGACTTGCCGCAATCCCTTTTGAATGACTGCCAAGTTTTGGGCGTTGAGCCCCCTGACCGGCTCCGGCGGCTGGTGTGAAATGGCGTCGCTAATTGCGCTGGCCGGTGTAATCAATCGTTCCGCCGTATAAGGAGTGACCAACAATCCGCCATTGGCCATGGCTGCCACCGCGCGCACAATTTGCAACGGCGTGGTGGTGATTGGGCCCTGGCCAATGGCCATCATCAAGGCATCTGGCCGCGGAATGTTTGACGCAACAGCCTTTGTTGCCTGCTTGGCGGCACCGACTGGAATTTTACCGCTCGCTTCGCCGGGCAAATCAATTCCTGTTTTTTGGCCCAATCCTAACCGGCCGGCCCAATCGACGAGGGGCTTTCCGCCCACCAGTTCGGCGTAGTGAAAGAAATACACGTTGCAGCTGCGGGCCAAGGCGTCGACCATGGTCACTGGCCCGTGCCCAATGCCATAGCGTCGATACACCGCACAGCGCAGCACGTCGGGCTGATGCAAATATCCCTGGCACTCCAGCGGAGCCTGGGGATCTACTCCTGCGGCCAAGAGCGCGGCCGCCGACACAATTTTGAAAACCGAGCCGGGGGGCAACGCCATTTGCACGCTGCGATCCAGCAGCGGCCGGGTCGGATCGTTCAACCAGCCTTCAATGGTTTTGTTGTCGCGAAGTTGAAAGCGGTTTGGATCGAACCGTGGCGCCGAGGCTGCGGCTAGCACCGCGCCAGTATGCACGTCGATGGCCACCAGCGCGCCGCCGGCTGCGGCATCCACTTGTTCATTGCCGCACGGAAGCCGCCGGTTCAGCGCTTCATCCAACAATGTTTGTGCGCCCCGTTGTAATGCCGGATCGATCGTTAGCACCACATCCTCGCCACACTTCGGTTGATAAACGACGGAGGAATTGATGATGCGGCCTTGGCCGTCAAGTTGCTCGGTCGTTAAACCGCGCCGTCCGCGCAGCACCGCTTCGTATTGACGTTCGATGCCCGCCCGGCCAAGCCAATCGTCGGGCTGGTAGGCATCGGGGCTTTCGCCATCATGTTCTGCGAGATAACCCGGGCGAGGTTGCCGGCCGCTCGATTTTGCAATTTCTTCCGCCTTGGGATGGCCCAGATACCCCACGGTGTGCGCCGCCAACGCTCCTTGCGGATAGGTCCGGCGGTACGAGTGAATTAACTTTACGCCGGGATAATTCAGCGGATGCGTTTCGATTTCGGCCACGGCGTCCAGCGGCAGCCCTTCGAATACCAGGTGCTCGGTTAACTCCTCCGAAACGGTAACCGGGGGTGGAGACGCAATGTCGTCCCAGGAGAAAAACGCATCGGCAATGCTGCGTCCCACCAGCGAGAGTACCCCCGTTGGCGTATCTACATTCGCATCTTCCATGCGCGCCGCACGAGGCTTCACACCAGACCCATTTTGATGCCGCGCATTCACGCTCGCGGAAATGGCCTCCACCTGTTGTTGAACGCGTTCCCTTTGCGCCTGCCACTGCGATTCGGTCCAGCCACACAGGGCCGCCAAGCGCGCCCATAATTCCTTTCGCTCGGCGAGAAAACGCTCCGTTTCTTCCGCGACAAGCTGCTTGTCGCGCCGCTGGGCAGACGACAGCCGGGCCCGCACCGTCCGCACTAGCCAGCGCGGGTCGGCAGGCTCCTCCAGCCAGCGATAATTCACCGCCAAATTCACCACCGGCTCGTCGCAGGCCAGCACGGTGCCATCACGGGCCAATATCCGACCGCGCATGCCGGGGGACGTTTGCCTGCGGACGGTCGGCTCGGTGGCCATGGCGCGATATTCCGCCCCATCGCGCACCTCCAAAGCGATCAGCCGGACATACACCGTTAGAAATAACATCACAATGATTGCCAGCATCCAGCGCAAGCGATTGCGCAGCATGGCGGGAGATAATTGGCCGGCGGCCGGTTCAATCTTCATGCTTATTGCCCCACGTCCATCCGCACTGGGCTTAGCCGAATTGTTTTTGCGGATCGCGCCGCCAGAACACAAACACTAAAATTGGAATCGCCACGCACATGGTGTACAGCCCGACCAGCGCGCTGCGTTGCACCAGCATGCTCCATGTGGCCGGGGCCTGGGCAGACCACATGCTCAATAATCCCTGCGCCAGTGTGATGCCTGCCGCCGCACTCCACACCACCCCCAGTTGCGCCGGAAAGCTATCTAAGCAGATCCGCTGCCGCAGCCACACCACGCCATACGCAAACCCGGCAAACAAGGCGACTGCCCAGCCCAGCGGCATTGGGGAATTCAAATCGCTTACCAGGCCGGCCAGCGCCGCCACCAGCAGGCCGCGCCGGCTGCCGGCTTGTGTCAGCCACGAAAATCCGACCAGCACCAGCAAGTTCGGCCCCACGCCCAGCGCATCCCACCGAATTGCAAACCACGTTTGCAGCACGGCGGCCAAGTACAGCATCGGAATGAATAAAAACGACGACATATATTTTCTGACCACCGATCACTGACCACTATTCGCGCTGATCACTGAGCACTATTCGCACTGGCCAATCGACTGGCATTCAACTCCACTCGCAATACCGCCACATGGATTGGCAACGAACGGCTGTCCACCGCCGGCTCCATCCAAATTTCCCATTGCGTACCGCCCGGCTTACGCTCCACGCGTGTCACACGGCCATAAAGCAGCGGCGCCTCCAGCGCGCCGTCCTCTGCGGTGAACACTAAATCGCCGACAGTCACTTGATCCGTGGCTTCCACCATTTCAATTTTGCACAGCGCTGCGCCCCGGCCCACCAACATGCCCCGGGCTGTAAATTGAAGTCGTCCTTCTTTTGGTCGAGCCAATTGCACAAGGTCGCGATAACCCGCGTCGGTCGCGCGCTGCACGGTGCAGGTGTGCGGGCCGGCTTCGGCCACTTTGCCCCACACCCGGCTGCCGGCCACGACCAATCGGCCACGCTCCACCGCGGCATCTTCTCCTTGGTCCAACAGCGGTGCGGCAGATCCGCTGGATTTGGCCGCGGCTTCATCGTCGATTACCAGCGCTTGCGGCCGGGCGCCTTTCGTTCGGCCCACGTCGAGCAAATCGCGCGGCGGCAAAAACAGTTGCGCTTGCCGACCCAACACGCGGGCGCCAATTGTTTGCGTAATTAACAGCGGCGGGTGCGCATCATCCTGGGCCCCCCCGGCCGTGCTTCCGCTGCGCTCGCTGTGCGCCACCAGCAGTTGCGTTTGCAAGGCGCGCACTTGATCGTTGAGCGCCGCAATTGTTTGCTCCGCTTCCGGCAGCCGCGAATCTCCGCAGCGGAATTCCGCCCAGCGATTTTCCATCCAGCCCGTGGTGCCCCCCAGCGCCACTAAGCCAGGCCGCAATGCTTCCCGCCAGGCGTCACGCAGCCAGTGGGTGCTGGCCGGCGGCGCAAGTCCCAACCCCAGCGCAACGGCCAACACCGCCGCCAAAATCACGGCGGGCGACATCCGCCGCCAGCGCTCAACCAACGGGTCAGAAGCTTGCATCGCTCGATTCCACAAAACTGCGCCACGTATCGAGATGTTCCAGGCAGGTCAGCGTTCCCTGCACAACGGCCGTGGTTGGTTCCGCCGCCACACGCGCCGGTAGCCCGGTTCGCTCGGTAATCCAGCGATCCAAGCCCGTCAGCAGCGAGCCGCCGCCGCACAGTTCCACGCCCCGCTCGACCAAATCGGAAACCAAATCGGGGCTGCATTTGTCGAGCGTGGCCCGCACCGTTTCCAAAATTCTTTCCAGCGGAGCGTTTAGCGCCGCGCGCACTTGGGCCGCGTTCATTTCCATCCGCCGCGGCAGGCCGTTGGCTAAATCGAGCCCCCGCACTTCACTCGCGCGATCGTCATCGACGGGCCAGGCGCTGCCCAGCTCCATTCGCAACTGCTCGGCGGTCGCCAGGCCCACGCGCAAGCCGTGGCTGCGGCGCAGATGGTCGACAATGGCCTGATCCATTTGATCGCCGCCGGTGTGGCACGAATGCTGCGAGACCACGCCTCCCAAGCTCAGCACGGCCACTTCGGTTGCGCCGGCGCCAATGTCGATCAGCATGCTGGCGACCGGCTCGGCCACAGGCAGCCGCAATCCCAGCGCCGCCGCCTGCGCCACGCCGACCAACATCACACGGCCGGCGCCGGCACGATGGGCGCTCGTGTAAATGGCATGTTTTTCCACCGGCGTGAGGCAAGCCGGCGCCGCCAGTAACAGCCGGGGCCGCAAGCCGAATCGCATTGGCCGGGCTTTGCGCAGAAAATAGCGCAGCATGGCCTCGCATAAATGAAAATTCGTAATCACGCCCCCGGCCAGCGGGCGCACCACGCTGACGGAGTCGGGCGTGCGGCCCAACATTTGCCGCGCCAAATGCCCCACGGCGCATCCGCCGGAGAGCAAGCGATTGGCGCTGCGCGAAACCGCCACGACCGAAGGTTCTTCCAGCACCAGGCCTTCGCCCGGCAGCGCCACCCGAGTGGCCGCCGTGCCCAGGTCAATGGCTAAATCTGCATGCAGCAGCGTGGAGAGACGACGGAGCATCCTTGCTCACAATGCGAAAAGTAGAAAATCGAAAATTAAACCGGCGGAACTTCCATGATCCGCGGAACCGGCTGTGCCGAAACAATCGCCGAGTGCGAGGGCAGCATCCACGTGGCCTGCGGCACTTTCGCATCGGCGGGAACGGTTACGTGCAAGCCATACGCCTTCATTTCCAGGAACAAAAACAGGCAACCGATGCAAATGAACACAAATGCCAAAATCATCATCGCCGTGTAAATGTTGGCCGATTGCTTCAGCACGAACATGCCACGGCTGCTCGCTTCCGGTTGACCAAGATCGCCCAGCGACATAATTATCCCCCTGTGTGCGAAGCTTGCAGCAGCTTGGTTTGCAGTTGGCTGCCGACGCTGTCTTGCTTTTGAATTGGGTATTGTTGGTATTCGGTCAGGATGGTAGCAACGGCGCCGTCGGGCTTCACCTCAATGACCCGCACTTTGCCCACGTATTTTTCGCCGCGATAAATATCCAATTCCTGTCCCACGCGCACGCCGTCGTCGGTGCCGATGGAAAGCTGCACTTTGCTGTGCGATACGGCGGTGATCAGGCCGGCCACGGGAATGCGACTGGCGTCGGCCGGATCTTCAATCGACAGGCCCAGGCCCGTGAGGATCATTTTGGCTTTGCTCACATCGGTGGCCAATTGCGTGTTGCGTTCTTGTAAATTGGCCAGAATGCCGTTGGCCACCGCCAGCTTGTCGGCGAAATCGGTAGCCATTTTAATTTGCTCGTCGGTTTCTTTTTGGGAAGCGGCGATTTCGGTGCGCAGCTTTTGCACTTCGGTGGTCAAATTGGAAAGATTATCTTGCGCCACGTGCAAGGCATTCGTGTTGGCGGCCAAATCGGCTTCCTTGGCGGCCAATTGCTGCGAGCGCTCCTTGTTCTCCTTGGCCAGGTTGTCGATTTCCGCTTCCGCTTTGGCCAGGGCTTGAATTTTCGCCGTCTTCTCGGCGTTGAGCTGCAATTCCATTTGGTCGCGCTCGTTGGTCAGCCGGGCATTTTCCTCGCGGGAGCTTTTCAACTGCTCTTTGTAGCCGACCGTTTGGTTGCCATGCACTTCGGCGGCGGTGCGCGTAATTTCTTCGCGCCAATTGCGATGCGCCGAATAAACCATGATCGAAAACGTGGCGAACACAATGCTCATGATCAGCACGAGCACCACAAAAATTCTGCCGACAAGGTTCATCGTTTTTTGCTCCCTGCAGCCGGACTACCCTCCGGCGCAAGCTGCTTTGGCCGCCGCAAAGGGCGCGGGGAAAAATCTGCCGGTTCCTTGAGTTACCCGCGCTTCGATTACCAGCGGCGACAACCTACCCGGCAACTCGGCGTTCCACACCGATTGGCAGGGTCGATAAGTACCTAATCTGTCAGGAGATAAGTTCCCTGAACTAACTCGTTTAGTATAATTGCGGACGAGCAAAAATGTCAATTGAGACTCTGCGAAAATCGGTAATCTGAGAAAAATAGGATGCCACAATGACCCTCCCACATGAAAGAACGCCATTCGGCTCTAATTCATGGCCATGTCGGGCTTTCCGCGCCGCCGGCTACGCCAATCCCACAGCCCTACGGCGGCCAATCCCAAGCAGCCGGCCAGACACAGGCCCGGAATCAAATCGCCGTGGTCAAGATAAAAGCTCCGCCGTGAATCCAGCTCCGGCTGGGCAATAATCACCTCGGCGGCCCGTCGTGGTCCCTGCTGCACGATGCGGCCGTCGCTATCGATCCAGGCGGAAAAACCGGTATTGGCCGCGATCAACAGCGGCTTGCGCATTTCGACGGCCCGAAACACACCGCAAGCCAGGTGCATATCGAGCTCGCTGGAACCGCGGAACCAGCCGTCGTTGGTGATGTTCACCAGCACGTCGGGCTCTTCGCCTTGCGCGCGCAGTTGCCACACTTGGCGGCGAATGAGATGCGGAACGACCGTTTCGTAGCAAATGTTGGGTGCATAACGAAAGTCGCCCAGTTTTTGCGAAACCGCCTTCGTGCCCGATGTTAGGCCGCCGGTCAGCGGCGTAATTTTGTACAAAAATGGCAAATACTCTGCCAGCGGAATGTACTCGCCGAACATGACCGGATGCATTTTGTCGTACCGGGCCAACGGATTGCCTTGCGAATCGACAAACAGTGCGCTGTTGAAATAATCGGACTGGGAATGCTCGCTTCCCTCGTTGCTGTAATGCGCCGCGTCGATGCCGATCAATAACGGCGGCGGCAGCGGAGCATTGAATTTATCTTCCACGATGCCGTGGAAATATTCTTGCATGTCGTGCAAATTCTTCAGGCTCCACTGCGACATTTCCTCGGGCGTGTTTTCCCATTTCGTGGGCGGTTGAAAGCCCGGCGCAAACGTGTAGAGCGGATTGGGATACATGGTTTCCGGCCACACCAGCAAATCTAAATTCGGCTGCTCCTGGAGCGCTTGCTTCGAAAGCCGCAGATATTCCGCCAGCACCGCGTTGAGCTGCTTTTCGTCGGTTTTTACTTCCACATCGATCGAGCCCTGAATCAGCGCCACCGTGGGGCCCGGCCGCGTGATGACGCCCGCAGTGCGCCAAGAACCGTAGACAACCGCTCCGGCAAGCACCAGCGGCAGCGGAGCGATGGGCCACAGCGTAAATCGCTGCCTGCGCCATGGAATTGTTCGGGCTATGCAAGCGGCGACCAACATCACCAGCCCACTAGTGCCGTAATCGCCAATGACGTCGGCAATTTGAATGAACGCCAGCCAATGGACTTGTGTGTGCGACAAGGCCCCCATGGTAAAGCCGCTGAGCAAATGCCCGCGAGCCAGCTCCAAGCCGGTCCACACGACCGGCGCGGCCACGACAATCGAAATTCCCAGCCGCTGTACCGCGACGCGCACCAGTCCGACAAACACGGGCACGTAAAACGCCAAATAAAACGACAGCGCGAGCCAGCCGAAATACGTGATCCAGTGGGGCAAGCGCAGCCAGTGAATCGCCCCCAGCCAGAACACAAACCCGGCCAGCCACAAAGCGCGGTAGGGCCTGCGCCCGACCAGTTTGGCCTGCCGGCACAACAGCAGCCACGGCACTGGCGCAATCCACGCTAACAGCCACCATTTGCACGGCGGCTGCGCTAAATACATCAGCAAGCTGCCGAGCAAGCCTAATCCCAGGGTGGTCTGCAGCCACGCCCACGTGCGCAGTGCCAAGGAAGAATTGCCCACCGCGGTTGCATCAGGCGAATTCTTCGCGGGAAAGGTACGAGGTTGATTTTTTGTACTGGCGCTGGTTACTGCCATGCCTCCAGAGTAAAGCAACTGCTGCTTTGAAACCAGATTGATTGGCGGCCGGCTCTACGCCGTTGACAACATGAGCACATCCACAGCCTCGCCGGCGGCGTAAATTTTTTCGCCGGCCGGAAACACGAGCAGTGCATTCGCGCCGGCAAAGCCCCGTAAATCGGCCGAACCTTGCCACGCCTTGGGCTCCGCCAGCAATCCTTCGGCGGAAGATACAACTAGCGCCGGATAGTACGTTGGCCGATCGCTCCGCTGCGAAAATTCCCGCGTGAGTTTCGCGCGCCGCACTGGATGCGGGGATTCCCAATGCCGACCCGCCAGGCGCGCGATCGCCGGCTTCACGAATAGCTCGAAACAAACCAAGCTGCTCACCGGGTTGCCCGGAAGACCAAATACTAAAGTGCGATCGCCGACGTTAGCTCCGGGCTCTGCCCGGGGGTTGCTCTTGGGATTGCTCGATCCATCGCCCAACGGTTTTTCGCACACCCCAAACCACAAGGGTTTACCAGGTTTCAAATCGACTTTGTGAAACACCTGCCGCACGCCCAGCTCGACCAGCACGGCGGGGACTAAATCGAGCACACCGGCCGAAACACCGCCGGAAATGACCAGCACGTCACTTTCCAAGCCGGCACGAAAGCAGCGCCGCAGTTCGTGAGGTTCGTCGCGCACAATTCCTAAATCGACCGGCGTCGCTCCGGCTCGTTGAGCCGCCGCGGCCAGCAAGGGCCCATTGGAATTGCGAATTTTTCCCGCAGTCGGTTTTTGATCGGCCGGCAGCAATTCGTTGCCGGTGGAAACCATGGCCATCTTCACCAGCGGAATCGCGCGAATTTGCGTGTGCCCCACTTCGGCCAGCAAACCAATTTCCGCCGGCCCTAATTCCACGCCGCTGTGCAACACGGTTTCTCCCTGCCGCAGCGATTTGCCGCGCCGCATGATGTTTTGGCCCGCGCGAAACCGTTCATCGTGAATTTCAACTGTTCCCAGAATTCCCCTCGCCCCTTGTGGGAGAGGGGTGAGGGGTGAGGGGTTGAAGCCCGTGCGCTCCACCATCACCACCGCATCGGCGCCCGCAGGCAGCGGCGCGCCGGTCATAATGCGCGAGCAGAAGCCGGGAATAACTTTGCACGTGGGAACAGCGCCGGCAGTAATTTCTTCCAGCACGCCCAACTTTGCCCGGCCCGCGACCACATCGGCCGAGAGCACCGCATAGCCATCGACCATTGCTTTATCGTGCGGCGGGCTGTCGATGTCGCTGGCGACTTCTTCGGCAAGCACGAGTCCCACCGCCTCGGCCAGCGCGACTTCACCGGGCAGCTTGGTCCGCGCGTGTTCAAGAATGTGGTTCAACGCATCAGCAACAGAAAGCATAAGAAAAAGGCAGAAGGCAAAAAGCAGAAGGCGAAAGGCAGAAAGATGAACCCGGAAGGCAACACCAAAAATCTTACCGCTGGACTATTCTAAACAATCCACGGTTTTTGTGCGTCGATTTGGCTGCTGTTCTTCCTTTTGCCCGTTTTGCTCTTCTTTTTCTGCATTCTGCATTCTGCCTTTATTCTCGCACTGCCAAAAACCGCCGCAGAATGTCGTACCCACCCGGCGTTAAAAAACTTTCCGGATGAAACTGCAAGCCGAATGTGGGATGCCGCCGGTGCCGTATGCCCATAATTTCGCGGCCTCCATCGGGAGCGTCGGCCCAGGCGGTCATTTCGTATTCCGGCGAAAGCGTGCCTGGCTCAATCACCAGGCTATGGTAGCGCGTGGCCTCGAACGGATTCGGCAGGCCCGCAAACAAATCGCGCCCCGTGTGATGAATGCGGTCTACTTTGCCGTGCATCAGCTGCTTGGCCCGCACAATGCGTCCGCCGGTGGCCTGGCCAATGGATTGATGCCCCAAGCAGACGCCCAAAATTGGCAGCTTGCCGGAAAACCGCTCGATGCACGCGCACGAAATGCCCGCCTCGCTGGGAGTGCATGGCCCGGGGGAAATTATCAAATGCGAAGGGGCCAGCCGCTCGATTTCGTCAGTCGAAATTTCATCGTTGCGAAACACTTTCAAATCCAGCGCCGCATCGATCTCTCCCAACCGCTGCACCAGGTTGTACGTGAACGAATCGTAATTGTCGATTAGCACGATCATGCGCTTCAAATATAAAGCCGCGACCGTCGGTCGCGCCGGTCTATCCATTGATTGTCGATTGGCAGTTTTGCGCGACCCACGATCGCGACTTTCTACTTAGCCCGACACCAGTTTCGACGGGTGTGGTTCGCGGTTCACCAGCGGCAGCACTTGCGGATGGTACACAGTGGTGTAAGCCTTGGCGGTCCGGTGGGTATCTAAGGCCGCTTGCGATTCCCAGCGCTCGGTCAGTAAAAACCGTGTGGGGTCATTGTTCGATTGATACACTTCAAACCGCACACAACCGGGCTCTGCCCGCGAAAGCCGCGCTTGCTCCGCCAGCAGGCCGCTCACCTTTTCGACATCAGCCGCGTCTTTCACCGATAACCAAATATTGAGATAAAGCATAGATATCAATGACGAATGACGAAATTCGAGGGACGAAGTTACGTTCAGTTTAGCCCGTGCCGCAAGGCCGGGCCAGTGCCGCCTAGCATGGTTTACGGGCGACATTCATTCGCCGGCTGTGCAGTTTAGCCGCGACGCGCAAAGCGGAGCGCGATTTAGCGTTCCCGTAGCGGTCTAACCGTTTGGAATCGTTCGCCCGGCGATGTAAGTGCATTTACGCGCAGGCCGAATTTCTCGCCCACCTTCACGGCCACGCCTTTGGCAATGCACTGATCGCCGACGCACAGCTCCAGTGTTTGATCGCACGATTTGTCAAACTGAATAAGCGAACCCGGCGCCAGTTCCAAAATTTGCTTCAGCGGTTGCTTTTTCGCCGCCAGCGTCACGGTAACCGGCACTTTTACATTTAGCAGATTGCGCGTGTAGTTGGGAAACGCCGGCGACACGGCCCGGCTTGCGCTCTTCGATTGCACAACATCGCTGGGGTTCACCTCCGGTGTCGTCGTGGCGACCGGCATCTCACTTGCTGCCGCGGCTACCGGGCCGGTTGCGCTTTCAGGCGCAGCCGCGTGTGTAATGGCAGCCGCCTCGGCAGATGCGTCGGCTTCGGCGGTTGCTTCGGAAGAATTAGGGACGTCGGCCATGCGCCTTGAAATTGCTCGGTTGGGTGCTGTGTTTGCCCTGCCCGCGATTACCGCTTACATGCAGCCCCCGGCCTTACGGTGAATGATTGCCGTTTACCGCACTTCCATCATCGGCTAGCTGAGGCGGCAAACTTTGCGTTGTCGCCTTGTTTTGCCGCTCCAATGTGCCATTCTGCCCAGAGTTTTTCGGCCCTACGTTTGTGCGTGTGCTAGCACCGCCAGCGCGATATAATTCCATAGCGAACAAATTGGCCCATAATTCCGCACTGACCACTGACCACCGGTCACTGATCACCAACCATGAACACTGCCCATGCCCGCTAGCACTGCCCAACTTACACCTTCCGGATTGCCAGCTCAGGAGTTCAAGCCGTATCGCGGCTTGTCGAACGAGGAGCTAGCGCGCCGCATCAATACGGTGCGTGCAGAGTTGGGCTCGCGGTTATTGATTCTAGGGCATCACTATCAGCAGGACGAAGTGATCGCGCTGTCGGATTTACAAGGCGACAGCTACCAGCTCAGCCGCATGGCGGCCGACAGCCACGATTGCCGCTCCATTGCTTTTTGCGGCGTCCACTTCATGGCCGAAACCGCCGACATCGTCGCCAACCGGCCCGACAAACTGGCGGAGCGTGGCGGGGAGCGCGTAACCGTAGTGCTACCCGACCTGGCCGCCGGCTGCTCCATGGCCGATATGGCCGCCATCGATCAGGTGGAAAGCTGCTGGGAAGAGCTGGGCGAAGTCATCGACACGGCTGACATCACGCCGGTCACGTACATCAACTCGGCCGCCAACTTGAAAGCGTTTTGCGGCCGGCATGGCGGCATTGTTTGCACGTCGTCCAATGCCGCCGCCGTCTTAAACTGGGCCTTCCAACGCACGAAGCGCGTGCTGTTTTTCCCGGATCAACACCTGGGCCGCAACACTGCCAAGGCCATGGGCATTCCGCTGGCCGAAATGGCCGTGTGGAATCCGCACGCCAGCATGGCGGGCGCCGCTTCGTCGCTCGGTGGCAACACGGCCGCTGCCATCGAAAATTCCAAAGTGCTCCTCTGGCAGGGACATTGCAGCGTACACGCCATGTTCCGGCCCGAGCACGTCGATGCGTTTCGCGCGAAATTTCCCGGCATCAAAATTCTGGTCCATCCGGAATGTGCGATGGAAGTGGTCGATAAAAGCGATGTCAGCGGCAGCACCAGCAAAATTATTCGCACAGTGAGCGAAGCGCCGCCGGGAACCAAGTGGGCCATCGGCACCGAGCTGCATTTAGTGAACCGCTTGAAGCACGAGCATCCGGAACAGGAAATTCATTTTCTTTCGCCCGTGGTCTGCATGTGCGCCACGATGTACCGCATCGACCTGGCGCATCTTTGCTGGGCCTTGGAAAACCTGGCCGCGGGCACGCCGGTGAACATCATCGAAGTGCTGCCCGAAACCGCCCACTACGCTTTGGTGGCGCTGGAACGGATGCTGGCAGTGAAGTGAAATTTTTTAACTACGCTGCAGCCTGGATGACCGGGCGCTTGGGTGGCCGGGGTCGAGGCCGCCGAGCCCCCGGAATGGCGCGAAGCAAATCGTAGCTTCGCGCGAAAAAAAAGCCATCGAAAAATTCGACGGCTCCGGTCATCCTACTAACAGAGGCGCACGATAAGCACATGTCGCGCGGCACCAATTCTTTCCTTCAGCGCTTGCTGCTACTCACTTTCCTTGGCCAGCGGCTCTTTCTTTTCCGTAATCACCGGGCACTGCGGCGCCATTTCGGCATTGAGCTGTTTGAAATCGGCCCATTGCTCAGGCAAATTATCTTCGTGAAAGATGGCCTCGACCGGGCACTCCGGAACGCAGGCTTCGCAATCGATGCATTCATCCGGGTGGATGTACAGAATTTTTTCCCCTTCGTAAAAGCACTCGACCGGGCAAACCACGACACAGTCGGTGTACTTGCATCCGAAGCACGGCTCGGCGACAACGTGAGTCATTGACCATCCACTCCTTTCACAGAAAACTTTGCATCACAGGTTGCCAGAGACAACTTGTTATATCGAAAAGACTTGAGCGGGTAATTCAGCGATTCTGCGCGAATCATAGTAACGCTGGCGGGCACTGTCAACCGCTCTGGACGTGCCAAAGCCGTAAGTTTTGCGTCCTTTTTTCGCCGTGCCCGAGGCCCTATCTAGCGTGCCGATCAGGAAAGACATTCGGCCGGTGCCGACCAGGCAATTCTTGACGGCACCGACCGAGCCCCCTCGTGATCATCTCACAGTCGGGGTAAGTCGGAGATTCCCACAGATTTAACGGCGCGGCGGACAAGAATTCCTGATGAACTGGGTTGGTAGCCGCAATTTCTTTCGCCTTGCCTCAGCCATTTATTGTACGTAAAATCTAAAGCGTAGGGCCTTTGCGCGCTCGAGCAAGTCCGGACTTTTTGTTTGCAGTTCGCACAGGATTTCCGATTCCTGGAAACACAGGAGGTGTCGGCGGCGCGGTCGGTGCGACCGCGGCTGAATCATCCAGCTCCGCCGAAACCTGGGAATCGTCCTAACCATCGGGCAGTTGGCGGGGGCGAAAGGTTGTTGTTGCTGTGGCACTGTCGGAAATCGATCGCAATTTGTTGAGCCGCTGTCTCTCCCGACAGCCCCGGGCGTGGGAAGATTTCGTCGATCGTTACATGGGCCTGGTGCTGCATGTGATCGATCATTCAACCCAAAGCCGCGGCCTGCGCATCGCTCCACACGACCGCGAAGATTTGGTCGGCGAAGTATTCTTGATGATTGTCAAAGGCGATTTCGCCGTGCTGCGCCGCTTCCGTGCCGAATCGAGCTTGGCAACGTATCTGACGGTCATCACCCGCCGCGTAGTCATTAACCGGCTCCTTCACAACCGCAACGTGCACACTGGGGATGGGGTCGCACGTCAGGCCGTGCAATCACAACCGGCCAACGGCGCTGCACCGGGGCAACCGGTGAGCGATCGCGATGAAGTGGCTCGTCTGCTCGAAGAGCTGGAAGGGACCGAAGCCCAAGTAGTGCGCATGTATCACTTGGAAGGCAAAAGCTATCAGGAAATCAGCTCGGCGGTGGGCATGCCGGAAAACAGCATTGGGCCCACGCTCTCTCGGGCCCGCGAAAAAATGCGCCGGGCCAGCGGCATCGCCGCGGAATAATTGCCATACTGCTCCCTCTCCCTCCGGGAGAAGGCCGGGGCGAGAGTGTCTGCCGATTTTTCTAAAAGGCTGTTTCAAAACTGAGAATCGGGTGGCCGGGGGTCGACCGAAGGGAGCCCCCAGCAGCCCATTTACTGGGGGCTCGGCGGCACTCGACCCCAGCCACCCTTTATGGAAGCCCAGTTTTGAAACAGCCTCTAAAGCATCCCTCGTTCGATTTTGATGCCGGCTGATTTTTTGCCGCCGAACCTTCAAGCCGCCGAAGACTTCGGCACCCGACTGGCACAGCCGAGCTATGTTCGTTTTCTCGTTCCCGAATTCATTGGCCGAGAGACGGATTTCTAATTACTGCGGCACAGAAATTATTTTGTGGAAAAGGCGGCCAATGCTTGACAAGCTGAATTACAGTGCATATACAAGTATTAATCCGCTTTCGCTTCCGGAACTTCACTCTCTCACTCAGCGGTTTGTCGATCAGGGGGGCGGTTGCTCACAGCTCAGATTCCTGGCCCTCGGCGAGTTAGGCACTGCCCTCCTGTTCCACACACCGCTGTACGGCGAGTAACCTACGATGCCTCCCTTTGGCGGGCAAGCGATTCAATCACGCCGCATGACGTGGCTCGTTCGTGTGCCACATCGCTGTCTGCCGCAGCGTAATTTCTACTTGGCGGCGCTGGCGCACCCTCTTTGCATCCGCCGCGGCCAGAAGTTACAGTAGTGGGCAAGGAGACGCAAACATTTGTCGTCTCGGGGGGATTGGTGCTAAGCCGTCGACAGCAGGCGCTCTCTTTGCGCCGCGCCTTCTGGCTTGGGGCCTCTCCAAACCAACCCCTGGCCTTCACGAGGTACTTCCATGTTGCACCGCGGACCAAATCGCCGCCAGTTTTTGCAAACCGCTGCCGCCGCCGGCGCGGCCACCTTAACTCCGTACTGGTTCACCAGCCGAGCCGGCGCCCAAGATAGTTCCAAAAGCGATCGCCACACGATCGGCTGCATTGGCACCGGCGATCGTTGGCACGGCGCCATTGGCCCGCAAGTGAAAAAATTCGGCGACATTGTGGCCGTGTGCGATGTCGATAAAAACCACTTGGAAAAGAACGGCCTGAAAGTGGCGGGCGATAAAGCCGAGGCCTTTGAAGATTATCGCCGCATTTTGGATCGCAAAGATATCGACATTGTCACCGTCGTCACGCCCGACCACTGGCACAGCAAAATTCTGATCGAAGCCATGCAGGCGGGCAAAGACGTTTACTGCGAAAAGCCGATGACGTTGACCATCGATGAGGGGAAAAAAATCTGCCAGGTGCAAAAGCAAACCGGCCGCGTCGTGCAAGTGGGCACCCAGCAGCGCGACGAATTCCAAGTCCGCCAGCGCATTCTGGACGACAACGCCGGCAAAGAAAGCAAAGACGCCAAGGATCAAAAGGACGCGAAAGATTCAAAAGACGCCAAAAACGCCGCTCCCACCAAGCTGTTGTTCGATCGGCAATTTTTGCAGGCCGTGGCCATGGCCCATTCCGGCCGCCTGGGCAACGTGCAGCGCGCAAAAATTGTGATTCGCGCCAATCCGGTTTGCCCTGCCCTGCCCAAGGTCGACGTGCCGGCGGAGCTCAATTGGGAGTTGTGGCAGGGCCAGGCGCCTGTGTTCGATTTCGTGCAAGGCACCAAAGGGCAATCGTCTAACCGCAGCTTTCCGGCCGGCCGCACCCATTACGAGTTCCGCTGGTGGTACGAATACTCCGGCGGCAAGCTGACCGATTGGGGCGCCCACCACGTCGACATTGCTCAATGGGCTCTGCAAATGGACCACAGTGGGCCGACCAGCATTGAATCGACCGGCGAAATGCCCGTCCCCTACGAAAACGGCTTTGCCACCGTTCACGATCAGTACAATTGCCCCCGCAAGTTCAACGTGGTTTGCAAATTCCCCAACGGCACGGAGCTGACCATTTCCAGCGGCAGCGAAGACAGTATTTGGATCGAAGGAGACAAGGGGCAAATCAAAGTTTCCCGCGATACGCTGAAAGATATTTCCGGCGATGCCGTGGCCGGCCTGGCCGATAACCCCATTCCCCAAGACGTGCTCATCAAGCTCTGCAAAGGCAAAAAGCTGCCCGAGCACGGCACCGAAGGGGGCACGCACATGGCCAACTTTATCGAGTGCGTGCGCGATCGCTCGCTTCCCATTTCCGACGTGTTCACCCATCATCGGGCCATCAGCACCTGTCATCTCGCCAACATTTCGCTCCGCTTGAACCGCACCCTCAAGTGGGATCCGGACAAGGAAGAAATCGTCGGCGACACCGACGCCAATAACTGGCTCGCCCGCGAGCAACGCAAAGGCTACGAAATTAAGGTGTGAGGCCGGCTGCTACTCCCTCTCCCTTTGAGAGCGAATCGCATCATTTTCTCCCTCTCCCTTTGGCAAAGTGCCGGGATCATTTGGCAAAGTGCCCGATCATTTTCTCCCTCTCCCTTGATGGGAGAGGGCCGGGGTGAGGGTGCCTCGCTTCCGCGACATAAAGCCGGGCATGGTTTAATTGGACAGTGGTGCTTGGTCATTCGTCATTGGCCATGCTGGGGGCTCGGCGGCACTCGACCCCAGGCAACCTCAGCCCGACTGACACAGTCGGGCTATGTGCAAAATTGTGCGTCCCCCGGCGAAGCCGGGGGCGAAAAGAATATTCCTGCTTTCCTGGCTTCCTTATAAAAACTGCGGCTTTAGTGGCGCTGCAAAAAATCTTCCTAAAATTGGGCCACTCGTTTGGTAAAATGCGCGGGCATAGGACAGTGGCTAGTGGCTAGGGATTAGTGGCTAGAGCTGAGGAACCAGAGCCGAGGGCTTGTGGCTGAAGTTGTGCAATGCACTTCCTCACCCGCTCACCTGTTCACACACTAGCCCCTAACCACTAGCCCCTAGTCACTTCCCTCGCCCAACAATCTACCGAAAATGCACAATCTCGGACGCAAACTCGACGCATTCTGTCACCGGCAAGCGGACGACCCCCCGCGGATTTGCCGCAACGGCGAGATTGCGCGCCAGACAAAAGAGTGGGGTTTTGACGCGAAAATAAAAATTCGGGAGAAGAATGAAACCGCGGGCAAAACACAGCATCGCTTTTCACCAGCAACTACCCTGCCGACATGACCATCAAATCTGCCATCAGCGAGCCTGTCTCCACGGAAGCGGCGTTTAAGGCGCTTCAATCTGCCGTCTTGGCCGGAAAGCTTTCGGCCGGCGCCGTGGAAAATATCCGCACCTGGTTGGCCAGGCCGCAATACGCCGCCTATGCGCCGCTGGTGCTTGAACACATCGACCGCCAGCAATGGCAGGAATTAGACGACGCATTTTGGACCATCATTCCCTTCGGCACCGCCGGCCGCCGCGGACGGATGTACCCCATCGGCACCAATGCCATTAACGATCGGACCATGGGGGAAAGCGTTCAGGGCCTGGCCGATTATGTTTTGGCCTATTTAGCCCCCGGCGAGTCGCTGGGAGCGAATTATGGGGAAAATCGCCTTTCCTGTGCCATTGCTTATGACACCCGCCACAGGTCGCGGCAATTTGCGGAGCTTAGCGCCGAGATCATGGTCGCCAATGGTTTTGAAGTGCTATTCCTCGACGGCTTCCGCCCGACACCGGAATTATCGTTTACCGTGCGGCACAACCGGTGTGCCTGCGGAATCATGATCAGCGCCAGTCACAATCCGCCGAGCGATAATGCGATCAAAGCATTTTGGTCGACCGGCGGACAACTGCGCTCTCCGCACGATGAAGGCGTGATTCAATGCGTGGGTTGTGTCACGGAAATCAAGCGCACGCCGTACGCCGAGGCGGTATCGGCCGGCCGCATTAAGTTTTGCCAAGTGGAAAGCGATGCCGGTTACCAGGCCGCTGTGCTCGGGCAAGCCACGAGCGGTCCGCGCGATTTGAAGATTCTATATTCTCCGCTGCACGGCGTTGGGCTGACCTCGGTACTTCCGATTTTGCAGGCGGATGGTTTCCAGAACATCGAAGTCTTTCAGCCGCATGCCACGCCCGATGGCGATTTTCCCAACGTTCCCAATCACGTGGCCAATCCGGAGAACCCGGCCGTGTTCGATGCGCTGATCGAACACGCGAAAACCACTGGCGCCGAAATCGTCCTGGCCAGCGACCCAGACGCCGATCGCATCGGCTGCGCCGCCCTGCTGAAAAATTCGGAGCGGGGAGTTCGGAGTTTGGAATCTTCGCTCTCTTCGAGCAATCACAGCAACTCCGCACTCCGCACTCCGCATTCCGCACTCCCCACTCAACATTGGTCCACCTTTTCCGGTAACCAAATTGGCGCTTTGCTGGGTGAGTTTTTGCTGGGGCGGCTGAAGCAATCGGGCCGTTTGACTCCGGAACATTACATCATCAAAACGCTGGTCACTAGCGACATGATTTGCCGCATCGCGGAGCAGTTTGGCGTGCGGGCGTTCGGCGATCTGCTTACCGGATTTAAGTGGATCGGCAGCAAAATGGATGAAGTCGGCCCGGAAAAATTTGTGTTCGGCTTTGAAGAAGCCCACGGCTATTTGGCCGGCACCTACGCCCGAGACAAAGATGGAGCCGTAGCGGCCATGCTGCTGGCGGAACTGGCCGCGGAGTGCAAAGCGCAGGGGCTTACTTTGCATCAGCGACTTGACGCACTGTTTTTGCAATACGGCTGCCACCTGGAAAAGAGCATCAATCACACGCTGCCTGGTGCCGATGGCTTGGCAAAAATGAAAGCCGTGATGGACCGCCTGCGGAATAATCCTCCCCGGCAATTGGGCGGCCTCGACGTGCTACAAGTGCGCGATTATTTGCGGCAGCAAGCGCTGAAGGCAGCGGACAGTGGCCAGTGGTCGGTGGTTGGTGATCAGAAAGCACTAGACGAAGTGCCGCCAAGTGATTTGCTGATTTTCGATCTCGATCCGGCCGGCAATCGGGCTGCCGTGCGCCCCTCGGGCACGGAATCCAAGCTCAAATTCTATTTATTCGCTTACGAGCCGCCGGAAAAATCGGCCGATTTAATCGCTACGAAAGAGCGGTTGAGGGTGCGATTGGCGGCGCTGGAAAAAGATTTGCTTGTCGCCAGCGAACCCCGCGAATGAAGAGCACCGAAAAGAGAACCCAACTGCACAGATCATGGAAATTACAAAAAGGCGCAACAGGCGGCCACGAGCGACTTTGGTCGTGTAGCGAAGGCGACGCGAAAATAGCGGCCGAATTATTTTCGGCGCTCCTCGCATTTTCTCGCCGACGCCCTAAAATAACGGCTACTTTGAATTTCGCCCAGACCGCGTGGCCGGATCAAATCCATCGGAAGGATGCACTGTGAAAACCGTTCTTACCGCCGACCAATTGCACGCCGGCGTTGATCGTTTGGGTCAGCAAATTAACAAATTTTACGGAAATCAGCACCTGACCATTGTTGGCGTGCTGACCGGCAGCATTGTGCTATTGGCCGATTTAATTCGCCGGCTCACCATGCCCTTGCGGGTCGGCCTGGTGCAGGCCTCCAGTTATCGCGGGGCGGCCATTGATCCGGGGCAGTTGACGATCAACTTTGATTTGTTGCCGGATGTTGCCGGGCAACACGTTTTGCTAATCGACGATATTTTCGACACGGGCAAAACTCTGGTTGGGCTGGTCGAGGAACTTCAAAAACACAAACCGGCCAGCGTGCGCTGTGCCGTCCTCTTGCGCAAGCAAGGTCGCCAGGCCGTAACCAAGGAACCCGAGTATGTGGGCTTCGAAATTCCCAATGCGTTTGTTGTCGGGTACGGGTTAGATTATCAAGATGCTTATCGCAACTTGCCCTATTTGGCGGCATTGGAGGAACACGAAATCGGAAAAAGCATACACTGAATGAGGGAGCGAGAATCGAGAAAACGAAGAGGCTATCTTTACATCGATCGGAAGGAGGCGCGCCCTGGGCCTGGGATCGTCCCCGCTGTACTTTTTGATTTGTCCACCGCCAGAGGACGTGTTGCGATCCCATGCGCCTGCGCATCTTATATATTGTTTCCGATTTGCAGCCGTCGGGCACGACCGCACAGTTGAAATTGCTGGCCGCCGGTTTACCGCGAAGCAAGTTTGAAATTCATATTGCAGCGTTGAACGCCGGGGGGCCTGCTGCAGCCGACTTAGAACGTAGCGGCGCGAAGGTCACGGTAATTGGCCGACGCTGGAAAATCGATCCCTTTGCGTTCCGCAGACTACGCACACACATTAAGCATCTGCAGCCTACGGTCGTCCACACTTGGCAGTTCGAGGCCAACACGTACGGCAGGACAGCGGCGCTGGCCGCCGGCATGCGCCGGCTAGTGACCTCAGAACGAACCATCGAAAGTTGGAGCATCGATTATAAATGGGCCATTGACCGTTGCTTGGCGCACCGCACCGAGCGAATGATTACCAATTCCGTCGCCGTGCGAAATTATTACGTCGCACATGGCCTGCCGCCGGAAAAATTCACCGTCATTCCTGGGGCTGCTGCCGCGCCTCCACCCGATATGGTTTCACGCAGTGATCTACTTACAGAATTTCGATTGCCTGAGGACGCCAAGCTGATTGCGTACGTGGGGCACTTGACCAAGCAAAAACGATTAAAGGAGTTGATTTGGGCAATAGACCAACTTAAGGCGGTCGGCGTGCCGGCGCACTTTTTGGTAATTGGCCAAGGACCGCGCCGCGATCATTTGGAGCGCTATTCGTGGCTGAATCGAATTGAAGATCGGGTGCATTTTCTCGGCGTCCGAAATGACGTGCTCCAGTTTATGCCGCACTTTGATGTGTTATGGCATGCCGGCGATCACGAAGGACAATCGGCTGCCGTGTTGGAGGCCATGGCCGCCGGCGTACCGGTTGTGGCGGCCGATGCCGCCGGTAATCGCGAATTAGTGAAACCCAACGAAACGGGCTATTTGGTGCCGCTGGATGAGCGCGCCGGATTTGCTCGCGCCACTTTGCCGCTGTTGGAAGATTCCGCCTTGGCCCGGCGGTTGGGTTGCGCCGCTAAGCAGTGCGTGGAACAGTGCCATCGGATCGATCAACTTTTGGCGGCGTATACCAAACTGTACGAAAATTCGCACAGCTAGTGTGTGTCAGCGGTCGATTGCTATCATGGCTTGCACCGTGCAGCGGTCGCCTGACACTCGTGTTCCGGAACGGCCTGTTCAATTTCGGCTACTTCGTCGGGTCTAAGTTTGATTTCCGTGGCGGCAGCATTTTCTTCTTGGCTGCAGGTTGTGATGCGAATCATAAAGCGTGAGAATTATTCGCGTGGGGGCTGCATAGTTGTGAAGGTGTATGCATAAATTCGGTTACTCTCGCCGTTGGTTTCGCGATATCCAAGCTGAGCCGTTGCAGTGCATAGACAAATCAAAACTTCCCCTTTTGCCGCCGACTCATCCGGCGGTAGAATGGAAGACCTTAAGCTTGGCAATACCTGGGAGAGTATGCGATGCATCATCATTTGAACGGCCAGCCCAAGCGCCCCAATGTGTTAGCGGTCATTTTGGCCGGTGGCAAAGGAACTCGCTTGGAGCCGCTGACACGAGATCGGGCCAAACCGGCTGTTCCCTTCGGCGGGTTGTACCGCATTATTGATTTCACGCTTTCGAACTGTCTAAACAGCGGGTTACGCAAAGTGTTGGTGCTGACACAATATAAGGCCAGCAGTTTGGACAGGCACTTGGCTCTGGGTTGGCTGCAACTGTTGAGCCGCGAACTGGGCGAATTCATAGATGTCCTGCCTCCCCAACAACGCATTGACGAACATTGGTACCAAGGCACCGCCGATGCCGTGTACCAGAACATTTACACGTTGGAAAAAGAGCGGCCCGACTATGTGGTCATACTGGCCGGTGACCACATTTACAAAATGAATTACGAAACCATGGTGCAAGCGCATCTGGAAAAAAACGCCGATGTAACCGTCGGCGCGCTGCGCGTGCCGCGGGAAGAATCACGGCACTTCGGCGTTATGCAAATGGATGCTGGCGGCCGCATTACCGGCTTTGAAGAAAAAAATCCAAACGCCAAAACCATTCCTGGCGATCCAGATCACTGTTTGGCATCGATGGGCATTTATGTATTCGGCGCGCGCTTTTTGTTTGAGCAATTGTGCCTGGACGCAACGCAGCAAAACAGTCAGCACGATTTCGGCCGCAATATTTTGCCGGCCATTGTCGATTCCCACCGAGTATTTGCGTTTCCATTCCGCGACGAAAACCGCAAGCAAGATGCCTACTGGCGCGATGTCGGTACGCTGGATGCCTACTACGAAGCCAATATGGATCTAGTGGCCGTCGATCCCCTGTTGAACATGTATGACATGCAATGGCCTATCCGCACCTACCAGCCGAATTTTCCGCCACCCAAGTTCGTATTTGCTGAAAATGGACCCGACGGTCGCCGCGGCGAAGCGATTGATAGCGTCGTTTGTAGCGGTTGCATTGTTTCCGGCGGCCACATACGGCGTTCAATTCTCGGTCCCAATGTCCGCGTGAACAGCTTCGCCCATGTGGAAGATTCAATTTTGTTCGAAGGCGTCGATATTGGGCGGCACACCCGAATTCGCCGGGCCATCATCGACAAACGTGTCCGCATTCCGCCCGGCACGTTAATTGGTTACGACGCAGAACAGGATCGCGCCCGTGGTTTCACTGTGACCGAGAAAGGCATCACGGTCATCGCCAAGGCAGAAGGAGTAGAACACTTCTTCGAAGCCGAACCGGCGGAACGGGTGTGAACGAGAGCCAGACAACTCATTTTGGGCCAGCGCCATCTTCCATCCCTTCAATATACCGCCGCAGGCGCTCGAGCTCATCGGTCACATGATGCAGCTTAAGCATGTTTTCCACACGCTTCAGAAGTTCCAGCTTGTTTACCGGCTTACTTAAAAAATCATCGGTGCCCGAATCGACCGCCCGTTCAATATCGCCCAATTCGTTCAACGCTGTGACCATAAGAACCATAATGTTTTTGGTCTTGGGGTCTTGCTTCAGTTTGCGGCATACTTCAAAGCCGCTGAGCTTAGGCATCATAATGTCGAGCAAAATTAAATCCGGTTTGAACGATGCCACTTTGTCCAGAGTATCGCGGCCATCCATGGCCACGGCAATTTCGCTATCGACATCAGCCAAAAACGCCTCCAGCAACTCGACATTGGGAGCGTTATCATCGGCAATTAGAATACGGCTTTTACGCGGTGGCAAGGTCTTAGCCATGGTGGGTGAATTCTCACGGGTTCATACACGCTTCCAGCTGTGCCGATTATAGAGGCGCACGCTACGTCCTTGGAATGGGGAATTTGACAATCGCCAAATGCCACGCGCACCGATCATTCTCACAAAATCGCCGCGCGCAATCTGCTTCAAGCGCCGCGGAATTGTCGACCGATTTCATTCAGCAAAGGCGATTGTCGAATTCTCTCGGTCGGCGCACGGTTCATGCAGGCGGCTTCTACCAGCAATTTCCTCGCAGTTGGCAAGTTCAACGGCGATTATTGGCAACAATCGCGGCGGCCTCTCACCAGCCTAGCGTTTGTAACGCCTTTACTTTTGATCTATGAATTGGGCGTAGCGTGGCTGGGGCCCCAAGCTATGCGCAATGGAGCCGACGTGTGGCTCCGCCAATTGCTCGATCTGCTCGGCTTCAGCCAATATTTTCTGCTCCCGCTATTAACTTTAAGCCTGCTGGCCGGCTGGCACCATGTGACGAGGCAATCGTGGCACGTTTCGTCTAGTGTGTTATATGCCAAACTTGCCGAGTGCGCGTTGCTGGCAATAGCGCTGGTAGTGGTTGCCCGGATTCAAGCGAACTTACAGGCCTTTGTCACTCGAGAAGCTCCGCCAGCCATGCTCCACGCTTCGCTGGGAACCTCATTGGCCAGTGCCTTTCGACGATTCGTCAGCTTTCTGGGGGCAGGCATATACGAAGAATTGCTTTTCCGCCTGATGATGATGCCGTTGTTGGCATGGCTCCTGCGCTGGTGCGGCTGCCAGCAGGCCTGGGCCGGCAGTGCGTTGCTTTCCAGCCTGATTTTTGCTGCCGCCCATCATGTAGGCGCATTAGGCGAACCATTCCAGTGGTACGCGTTTTTGTTTCGCGCCATCGCTGGATTATTTTTTGCCATACTATTTTTATATCGCGGGTTTGGTATCGCCGTGGGTACACACGCCGCTTATGACATGCTAGTCGGACTATTTTAATCAAGACAGTTCACAGAACTTAATCAAGAGCAGTTGGCAAAAAATCTGCGCGATTTTTTGCGCAACATTTTCAAAAAACTCTCTTTGCTCGAACGCGCTTTTCCCTACCACATCGCGCGGCATAAAAATTGCTTTTGCGGAATTTTTTCCTGCTAGCAATCGAGAAATCGCGGAAGAAAGCTGCGCCGTTATTTTTGTCAAGTCCCTCCTTGCGGCACAATTTTTTGTGCAGAAATTTCCCTTTGAGGCATTTTGCCGCTGAACTATAATGACACTTCAGACGAACACACGCTTCGCAGAGTCACGGTTGCTTCCTGAAATCATCAACCGGATCCCACAGATCCGTAGAAGGGCTTTAACACCCAATGCTTTCTGTCCGACCGAAAATTGCTGAGTTGGTGTTCCAAGTGTACGGCCGAGCATTGCATCCGGAGTTGTTCGAAATTTTCGCCACTCGCCGTGTGAGCCGTGGCGATTATGAAGCTACCGTGCACATTACCAGCGCCGGTCACGTGGTCGCATGGCAGCATCGCGGCCTCATACTCACCGAAGTGGCCTGCAGCGCTTCACATCCACTACCGCAAAAACGTCGCTTGGTGCATTTTCGCTTGAAAGGGGCGCGCAGCGATGAATTAGAGTGCCGCGGCGGCGTCCACTATGAAATGAATTTCCAACTCGAACCCGTCCAGCCTGAGGTGTTTTGGACATTCCAGCATGAGCTAATTTCCGGCGACATTCGCCAGGGGATGCTCCACCGGTTCGATTCCAGCGGCCGTATGGCGCTCGGAGCACTCAGTTACGTGAATATCGAAGCCCGTAATCGTGTGCTGAAAATTCAGGCCTTTCACACCTTCCCCGACGATTACGCCATTGTCCGTAGCCAATCACTGTTCAGACTGCCCGGGTAAGTGGGCTTTGTAGAAAAGCCGTGGATGGCATTGAGCAAATCGCCTTCCAGACGCTAGAGCGTAATAAATTCCGCGATCGCCTCGTTCACCACGGCTGGATTTTCTAGAATCGCCAAGTGACCGGCGTCCGGCACAGCAACCCACACGGCGTCGAGAATTGCATCGGCAATGTGCCGCATTTCATCCATGGTGGAAATCGCGTCTTGCTCGCCCACCAAGATCAATGTCGGCACATCAATCGTGTGCAACCATTCGCGCACGTCTTCTCGGGCAGCCAATCCCAGCGCGGCGGCGGCAATTCCTTCCGGCTTTTGCCGCTCCATCATTTGTTGTACTTGTCGTACTAAATCGGGCTTGGCTTGATATGTATTTGGCGCGAACATTCGCGGCATCATCACGCTTGAAGCAGCGCCGGCTCCCTCTTTCAATACGTTTTCGGCCATTTTGCGCCGGCCAGCGGAGGCTTCCGGCGAATCGGCCACGGCTCGCGTGTCGCAGGCAATCATGGCAAGAACTTTGTGCTTGTGCCGCTTCCAAAACTGCCAGCCCACGTAGCCACCCATAGATAGGCCGCAAAAAATCACCTTCTCCTGCATGCCCATTGCCTCCAGCAAGCCCGCGAGATCGTCGGCCATTTGCTCCATGCTCACTGAACCGGGCGTGATATCGCTGGAACCAAAGCCTCGCAAGTCAGGAGCAATAACACGACAATGATCGGCGAAGAAATCAATTTGCCGCTGCCACACCGTGTGATCCAGAGGAAATCCGTGGACCAAAAGCAGCGGATAACCTTTCTCTCCTGCAGTTTTTACAGCAAACTTTGTATTTCCTACCTGAATGTGTTTCATGCTTGAGTTCGAGCAAGATGTTTACTGCTAGTAGATGATCATTCTGGTACTTGGACGTCTACCATTTGGCGATTGTAGGTTTCTGGTCTGCACGAGACGCCGGAAATAATACACGCACTATTTACTACTTCTCGTCGTGACGTTCAGCCAATTTCTTGGTGAATTTATCAAGCGCTTTGGTGATTTGTAATGTGTGGGGTTCCAATTCGGCAGCACGCGTTTGATACTGCACCGCATTTTCATAATCGCCTTTACCAGCGTAGCAATGGGCCAATGTGTCAAGCAGGCCGGCCTGCTCTCCCTCTGTTGCCAACGCCAGCGATTGTTGCGAGTATTGAATCGCCAAATCAAAATCGCCCTCCGTGTTGCCGATGAGCCACGCATCTTCGTTGTATGCCTTGGGATCATTGGGAACACGATAAATTTCTTCGCGGTAACCAGCATCGGCCGCGCGAATCATATCAAGCACCTGTTTGCGGCGCGCCGGATCGTTGGCAGAAATCTCATACAATCCAATCAAAATGTCGGGGTTTGTAGGATCGCACTTTGCGCCTTCCTCCAGTTCGCGCCGTTGTTCGTCGTATTTATGCAGGGCGGCATAGTAGCAAGCATAGTATAAATGCATTTGGCCCCGCTGATTGTCCGGATAGGTGTCGCCACTTTCCTTTACGCGCTGCAATACAGTGGCATCTTTGTCCATGGCATCGACGAGGGTTTTTAAGACCTTAGCTGCCTCCTGGTTGTGCTCCTGATCATGCAGCATTTCACCCAATAAACCCTGTACTTCAATGGTTAACTCGGTATCTTGCGGCGATTTTTTAATGACGTGCTGATACTCACTCTCGGCGGCCTCGAATAAGCCCCGCTTGCTTAGCCGATGTCCCAATTCAGCATGCAGTTCCACAGAATCGCCAATCAGCTCGAACGCACGTTTGGAAAGTTCGTCGGCTTCCACGGTGTTCCCCTGTGCGCGGCGCGAATGTGCCAGCGTATACAAGAGCGTCGGATCGTTATTGAACGCCACCTCACCCCGGTGCGCCAATTCGTCAATCAATTTCCAGGCTTGATGTTGCACCAGCATGTTGGCAAATTCGGAGATAGTTTGCGGGTCGCTGGCCATTAGTGGCACTAGTTTTTGTAGCACCTCCTTAGCGCGATCGCCCCGATCGAATTTTCTTTGCAGAGCGCTGACCATCGGCTTTGCTAAAGTGAGCGTGTTTTGTCGCTCCATTTCATTAGCGAATGGCGTAAGATCTTCAAGCTCCGTATCCACCAATTTGTCGATCTCGGCTGCTGCCGCCTGCGGATCGTTGCGATAATGGATATACGCCCGCAACCACTGCGCGCCCGGCCCGGAATTGCGCACCAAATTCGCTTCAATTGTTTTTCGCCGGTCCGACCACCAATACCGTCCATCCTCCGGCTGATTGATAATCAACATGGCGGTATATCTCGACACCAGTGGCGATTTTTCGAAGCGCAGTAGATGACACAACGGAGCCAGCCCTGCATCTTGCTGTAAGTCGGCCAATTGCCGGAGTGCCACCAGCCGACCCGATTCGTCCTGTAGTTCGTACTTGTCTAAAATATGCCGAACTTGCGGTGAATCGCTTTGATGGATCCATTGCACGCGAATCGCTTGCACCAAGTATTTGGCGCGCGACGAAATTTCAATATCAGGGCTGCCTTCCGCCCCGGTCAGTGCATCGTAAGCCTCCGGCCCAATGCGAGACAATTCGTTCTGCGCTGCCTGCCGCACTATGTACCGCTCGTCTCCTAGTTGCGAAATGAGTCCCGAAATGCGGACTTGCATTTGCTCCGCGGTCAACTCTGGCGTAACAATTATCGTACCACTATTAGCTTCCGGCGCGTTCGCGTTTGAATCGACGCCGCTGTGAGCACCTTCCCCTGCAGCCCATACTGGCCACGCGATTAGCAATTGCAGAAGCAGGACGATTTTTAGGGTGAAAACGAATCCCTCTGCCCTTAACGATATAGGAGCGGGGCCGCGGTACCGTAGAAATAATCGATCCACCCACATGGAATTCACCATATCACCGGCAGTCACTTCGCCATTCCCTTCCTTTCAACATACTTTACCCCCACAGTCCACCGCAAGCTGAGCATCGATTTCAGCGATTATCTCCCACACCTGCTCGAAAGAGACCCTAAGAAAAATCTCATTGACAATTGGGGTCGACTGGCTGTTAAAATGCGCGCTGCGACTGTGGCCGATGCAGCGTTGCTTTTCAGCAGTTCGAAGCGATTAAAATCAACGATGTCATTTCGGGTCCCCGCGCGAATAGGGACAACTTCCTCATTCTTCCGGCTGCCCCGCACGAAGATAAAAGACCCGCGCCAGACAGACAAACAAACTTCAGGCAATCGTTTCGGGAAAACTCGGGCGATTGAACGCGGTTTTGCAGATTTTCCAGAAGAGGAAGTTGTTGGGCACCATTCCTACAATGTCGGGCGGGGGCAACATTCCATTTACAAATACCGCTCCACGATACGGCGACTGTAGCGGTCCAGTGAAGCTGGGTCGCAGATTAAATACCGGATGCCATGAGCGTCTGTAATCAGTGCCCGCTGACGATCCAGCCGTCTCACATCATCGGCTCCTTTGAGCAGAAACTTAGTGCGGCCACGATCGGTTTGCACATCCCATTCGCTTGGATCGGTTTCCATGGAAACCCAAAAAATTCGCTCGATTTTGGGGAGGAATTCACGCTGGGCCAACTCTGCTTCAACCGCGCTGCGAACGTCCGCAGGCAACTGGGCCAAATCGTCCAGCCAGACCAATTCGGTTCCTTCCGACGTGCACAACCCAATGCCGCGCTGCGGATCAGAAATTGGAAAGCCGCGAACCGGATGCACACCTACATGCCGCGCGCCATCGGTTGTGTTAAGCACGGCGCGGCCAAACGCATCGTGCGTTAGTTCGAAATCGGTCGTGGTGAAACGATTGTTCATTATCAGTTGTTTGCCCTGAAGGTGTTTACGACGGATTAATTTATCAGACTCCAATGCCTTGCATTAATTCCATTTGTGCCTTATGTAACCGGGCGTATGTGCCATCTTCTTTTAACAATTCTGTATGTTTACCAATTTCCGAAATCCGACCACGTTCTATCACGATCAGCCGGTTCGCCTTCCGCAGCGTACTAAGCCGGTGAGCTATGGCTAACGTGGTGCGTCCGCGAATCAGATTGTCTAGTGCAATTTGAATTTCCCGTTCGGTTTCGGTATCGACCGCCGAAGTGGCCTCGTCGAGGATCAGAATACGCGGATCAATGAGCAACGCCCGAGCGATGGAAATTCGCTGCCGCTCGCCGCCGGAAAGGGATTGGCCGCGTTCGCCAACGAGCGAATCGTATCCGTCAGGTAGTTGTAAAATGAATTCATGAGCCCGAGCAGCGCGCGCGGCGGCAATAATTTCGGCCTGGCTGGCACCAGGCTTGCCATACGCGATGTTTTCAGCAATGGTACCGTAGAACAGAAATGGATCTTGCAGCACAATGCCAATGTGCTTGCGATATTCGCTGACAGGATAAGAACGGATATCCACGCCATCGACCAAAACAGCTCCTTCGGCGACGTCGAAAAAGCGGCAGATTAAATTGATCAGCGTGCTTTTTCCTGCCCCCGTCGGGCCAACAAGCCCGATCATTTCGCCTGGTTCAATTTGTAGATTGAGGCCATGCAACACTTCGCGCGTGCCATACTTAAAGCGGACGTCGCGTAATTCAATGCGGCCCTCCAATCGATTGGGATGAACCGGCTTGACCGGTTCGGGAACGCTGGAAACACGATCGAGAATTTCAAAAATACGGTGAGCGCTGGCAGCGGCGCGCTGAGTACTGTAGACGATGCGAATCATCGTTTCCATGCGACCGTAGAACTTGCTCATCAACGTGGCGAACACGACGAGCGTGCCGACTGCCAGCGTTGAAGTTTCGCCAGGAGCCGTGCGAAAAATCAACCACACACCGAAGCACCACACACCGGCTATGCCAATATCGGTGAGCAACGAAACGACCGGGCCGAAGAACGACCAAATGACATTCAGTCGGCTGTTCACTGTGAGCAGATGCTGATTGGCGCGTTCGAAACGTTCAATTTCGCGCCGTTCCTGGGCAAACGCCTTGACCACGCGGATGCCGGGAATGGTATCGGCCAGCACACTGGATAGCTGCCCCATCGCCACTGCCGATTGGCTGAAGCCATGGCGCAGTTTCAACTTTACCACATACACGAGCCATAAAATGATCGGAAAAGGAACCAGCGTGCAAATGGCCAAACGGGCATCTTTGTACAGTAGCAGGACAGAGGTGATAGCAATCATTACCATGTCGTTGACGAAATCGACCAGACTGACAGACAGAAACACACAAATGCGGTCGCTATCGGTATCGATCCGGGACATCAAATCGCCAGTGCGCTTCTTACCGAAGAATTCTAAAGATAGGCTTTGCAAGTGCTCATAGGTGCGGCTTCGCATGTCGGCAGCAATGCGCTCGCTAACCCAGGAAGTAACAAACAGGCGCCCCCAATTAAGTCCCCACGCCACAAAGGCCGCGACAAACATCAGAACCAAATAAAATTGTGCCGAATGGCCGACGATTTGCCGACCATCGTGCCAGGGGCTCAAAACGTTGTCGATCAGTGGACCAGTAAGATAAGCAGGCATGAGCCCGACAAAATTGCCGACGATGGTTAGCAACAAACCGAGCACAGCCATTGCGGCGCGCGGCTTAGCAAAGGTAAGCAAACGGAACAACGAGGAAACCGGTGGAGGAGGAGCTGCTGGAGCGCAGGCAGTGCAGATGCCATCAATAGTGGTAATGATGGCGCCACAACTTGGGCAAACGGTAGGCAAAACCGATGTGCCAACGGACGAGTTCTCCAGGCGTGACTGCAATACCGCCCATTGGGCTTCCAGCCGGCGGGCAAAAGCGCTGCGGGCAGCTGTATATCGCCAATGTGCCAAACGGCCTGTCGAATTACAAAGCTCCAACATGCCAATAGCGGCCTGCTCCACAACGTGCAATTTCAAATCTGACGTCAGTGGCCAGTTTTGCCACATGCCGGGGTGGCCATTCAATTTTGGAGTAGGGTGTGTCGTGGGTAGAACTGGGCTCGTGGGTGCAAGGGCCAAAATCCGACGGTTCGTTACCACCACCAAACCCGAGGCATAATGCAATTGATTGTCGAGATCTGTTTCAAACCACCCGATCAACGTTTCGTCCTCAGGGATTTCAGCTGACAACGATGTTCGCCAGGGTTCGGGCAAAATGTTTCGTGAATCGGATTTGAAATCCAAGGGTTTCTCCGGCGGGAATGACAAAGGAAAGATATCGAAAGAATTATAGGCTGAGTTCTTCGGATCGCTGAACTAGTCAACCTGGAACAAATCGATCCTCTCGGCTTCCTCGATATTTGTTAGCGGTTTTCCGCGCGGCGTCACATCTTAACTAAGCGCTCCTCGGCTCAACAATCTTGATGTGTTAAGCTTCGAAGCAATTTCCATGTTCAATTTTAGATTTATGGCCCGATCTTTGCATTGCCATCACCAAAGACCTATCGGCGGTCAATACGTCTCTGTATTTCCGCGGGCAAAGACGATTTTTAAACGATTGCGGCTCTGTCGGGACTAATGGTTCATGTGAACTTGTTTTTGAAACCGAAAGCACCAAGAAAAGCCGCGTTTTCGATAGGTAATTTAAGGGGGAGAATGCT
>DASRSD010000124.1 GCA_035656635.1 Pirellulales bacterium | reverse complement strand
TGCGTCGTAGTTGCGGGCTGACGAAATTTGGCACTTGCGGCTCTTCGTGCATATCGCGACCAATGCCGTGACCTACGAAGTTTTCGACGACCGAAAAACCATGATCGCGCACATAGGAGCCCATTTCACGGGCGACATCGCTCCAGCGGGTTTTGACCGCCATCAATTCGATCGCCAGATCAAGCACCGACCGAGTGACATCTAACAACCGCTGCACCTCGGGCAAAACATTTCCCACCGGATGCGTGTAAGCCGAGTCTCCGCACCAGCCGTTCAGCTTGCAGCCGGTATCGAGGCTGACGATGTCGCCTTCCTTGAGCCGCCGCGCGCCGGGAATGCCGTGCACTACTTCGTCGTTTACGCTGATGCAGGTGGCGGCAGGAAAGGGAACTTTGCCGGGCACGCCTTTGAACAGCGGCACCGCGTTCTGGCGGTTGAAGTATTCGTCGATGAGGGCGTCGATTTCTGCCGTGGTAATTCCGGGCCGCACGGCTGCTTTCGCCGCTTGATGAGCGCCCCACACCGCCAAGCCGGCCTTTCGCATTTGCGCCAGTTCGCGCGGCGAACGCAAATTAATGCACTTAGGTGAATTCGTCACTGTGGAGGGTGCTTTCGGCAGGCGAGGTGGATATCGATGCGCCGCAATACGGCGGACTGTCGCGGGCTCCCGAGACGGAAATGGTTGGTTGTTTTCTTCCAAATCATCCTACCGTGTAAGTGCCGCTGAGGCTACCGCTGGCAAGATTTCATTCGTTCCACAGCCTGGCGCATGCGTGCAAACACTTCGTCCACGGTTCCCATGGCGTTGATGGCATACAGCAACTTGCGGCCGCGATAGTAGTCGGACAAGGGCTTGGTTTGCTGTTGATAGGTAACCAGGCGTTGGCGAATAACTTCCGGTTGATCGTCCCCACGACCGCGCGCAATCATCCGCTGAACAACTTCGTCTTCGTTGACTTCCAAATCAATTACGCCGTCAAGCGGTTGCTTGCGGTCAGTCAAGTATTGGTCCAAAGCGGTTGCTTGCGGCAAGGTGCGCGGAAAACCATCTAGCAAATAACCTGTTGCACAATCGGACTGACTAAGCCGCTGCTGCACCAACTCCAGCACGGTGTCGTCGGGCACGAGCTTTCCTTGATCGATGAATCCCTTCGCGTGCAGCCCAACGGGCGTGCCTTGGGCAATGGCCAGCCGCAGCATTTCGCCAGTCGAGAGATGCGGCACGCGCAAAAATTCCACCAACCGCTGCGCCTGAGTGCCTTTGCCAGCTCCGGGAGGTCCAAGAAGAACTAATCGCATGGGAACGCCGTTTGAATTTGCGTCACCTATTGCAGCAATCCTTTGTAATTCCGCATCACGAGGTGGCTGTCGATTTTCTGAACCAAATCGAAGGCCACGCTCACGGCAATCAGCAGCGTCGTGCCGCCGTAAAATTGGGCGACGATAAAGGGAATATCTAACGAGCCGGAAATCAACGTGGGCACAATGGCCACGACCGACAGGAACGCCGCCCCCACGTAAGTAATGCGAACCATGACTTTTTCCAGGTAATCTTCAGTACGCTTGCCAGGCCGATACCCGGGAATGAACGTGCCGAAGTTTTTCAAGTTATCGGCCACGTCTTTCGGATTGAACATGATGGCCGTCCAGAAATAACAGAAGAAGTAAATCAAGATGATATACAGCATGTTGTAAATGTAAGATGTCCCGCGCGTGAAGGCGTCGTTCAAATTGTCCCAAATTCCGCCGTAGGCCGCGGCCAGTTGGCGGAACAATAGATTGGGAAACAATAGCAAGCTGCTGGCGAAAATAATCGGCATCACGCCCGAGTGGTTTACCTTCAGCGGTAAGTATTGCCGATTGCCACCAAACACTTTGCGGCCGCGCACGTGCTTGGCGCTTTGGGTGGGAATGCGGCGCTGGCCTTGATCCATATACACCACGCCCGCTACGACGCTGACGAACAAAATGCCCATCACAATCCATTTTTCTGGGCCGAACTTGCCCACGCTGCCGCCCAATTCCAACGAGCTATTGCTGATCATGTCGATAAATGCGGCGGGCATCCGCGCTAAAATGCCGGCCATAATCAGCAAGCTGATGCCGTTGCCGATGCCAAATTCGTCAATTTGTTCCCCCAGCCACATCAAAAACACGGTGCCCGTGGTCATGATCATGACGGCCACAAATTGCCAGTAGAACGACAGATGACCGTTCACCATAAACTCGGACGAAATGAAGCTGCGCGTTCCGCTGCCATGAATCAAATACGCCAAATAACCCCAACTTTGCCCAATGCAAATCACCACCGTGGCATAGCGTGTGTACTCGTTGATTTTTTTGCGGCCGCTTTCGCCTTCTTTTTGCAACTGCTCCAAGGGCGCCCACACGCTGCCGAGCAATTGGAAAATAATGGAAGCCGAAATGTAGGGCATAATTCCCAGGCCGAAAATCGTTCCCATCGTCAAGTTGCTGGCGCTGAACACGGCCGCCTGCTGGAAGAACGAGCCTAGGGTGGAATTCGATTGCAGGCTGGCCTTCATGGCGTCGCGATCCACAATGGGCAGCGGAATTTGGAAGCCGACCCGGTAAATCGCCAGAAAGAGCATGGTCAGCAGAATTTTCTGCCGCAGCTCTGGAATGGTGAACATCACCCGAATTTTTTCCCACATGGCTTGCTCCGGACTTAAATGCCGACCAATTCCTTCCAACTACCACGCCACAGAGAAAGATTATAAGGAAGCCACGAAACCAGGAAAGGCAAGATTGCTCGCAAATGTATTCCCGCGGGGCAGTTTATTGCAGTGGCCGCTTTCTGAATTCCTGCGTTCCTTGTTACGCCCCAATTCCAACTCCAAGGTTAGCGAAATTCACGAAACGGGGCGAAATCGAATTACTTGGCAACCGCGGTCTTTCTGGGCTTTTTGCGCTTCACAGGCTTGGGCCCGGGCAGCACCACCGCTTCGCCGCCGGCGGCTTTGATTTTTTCCAAGGCGGACGCACTGAACTTATGGGCCGTGACCTTCAATTTTTTCTTGATTTCTCCCTGGCCCAGCACTTTCAATGCATCGCAAGGGCGCTTGCATAAACCAGCCGCTTTCAGCGTTTCGAGGGTCACTTCGTCGCCCGACTTGAATGCTGACTGCAATTCGTCCAGGTTCACAATTCCAATCCGCAAGCCCCATTGATTGTGAAAGCCGCGCTTGGGAATGCGGCGAATGAGAGGCATGCGTGCGCCCTCGAAAATTACCGGCGCTGCCCAACCGGCCAGCTGACCTTGCCCTTTATGGCCGCGTCCGGAAGTTTTGCCTCTGCCGGAGCCGATGCCGCGGCCTATGCGCAGACGTTTGGTATGCTTGTGAATGCTGCGATGCACGTCGTTGATGTTCATGGCAGGGTTACTCCGCGCAGTCGTTGCACTTCGACCGGAGTGCGCAGTTGCTTAAGGGCGTTCATCGTGGCTTTGACCACGTTGATGGGATTTGTGGAGCCGTAATTTTTGGTAAGCACGTCGTGAATGCCGGCTGCTTCGCAAACTGCACGCACCGCCGCGCCAGCAATAACGCCGGTGCCAGGACTAGCTGGCAATAAGATGACGTCCGAAGCGCCGAAGTGACCCAATACCGGATGAGCGATGGTGCTGCCTTCCAGCGGAATATCGATCATGCTGCGAGAGCCATCTTTGATTGCCTTTTCTACAGCAGGCGGAACTTCGTTGGCTTTGCCGTAACCTGCGCCAACTTTGCCGCGGCCATTGCCGACCACGACCATGCCCGCAAAGCTGAACCGGCGGCCGCCTTTGACTACTGCCGCGCAGCGCCGGATTTTAATGACTTTTTCGACCAGTTCGCCGGAGTGGGAAGTTTCTGTGGGCATGTTGCTTGGGGTGTTTGGTGTCTTGTATTGGGTGACTAGTTGTCTAGTGTCTGGTCACTTGTACTTTGTTCTGGCGTGTGAACATTTTTAGCGATTCTCTAGTAACGGGAGTAATGGGATTTCCCAAAAAACAGACACCAGATTCCAGACATTTTGTTTGCTCAAAAACTTAATCCTGCTTTGCGCGCTGACTCGGCCAGGGCGGCGACACGGCCATGATATTTTGCGCTGCCGCGGTCAAAGGATACTTGCTTGATTCCGGCCGCCAAAGCCCGCTCTGCAATGGTGCGGCCAATCGCTTCGGCGGCTGCTTTGTTGCCGCCGTATTTAACTTGGCCTTTCAATACTTTTTCTGTTGTCGCGGCCGAAGCCAGCGTGCTTCCTTTCGAATCGTCAATCACCTGGGCATAGGTATGCTTCAGGCTGCGAACGATGCACAGGCGGGGGCGATCTTTCGTGCCGCGGGTGTTTTTCCGCACACGGAACGACCGTCGCCTACGCTGCAAGCCGATTTGTTTTTCGTGATTCATGGCGTCACCGCATTAATTGCTTTGTCACTCTGCCTATCCCTTACTGCCTACCGACTGCCTATTTAGTAACTGCCTTACCGGCCTTGCGACGAACTTGCTCGCCGTCATAGCGGATGCCTTTGCCTTTGTACGGTTCCGGCTTGCGAACTGCTCGCACTTCAGCGGCGAATTGTCCCACCGCCTGTTTATCGATGCCCTTGATAACAATGTGTGTTTGGTCCGGGCACGCTACGTTTAATCCGGCAGGAATAGGCAAGTGAACTTCGTTGGCAAAACCCACCCGCAATTGCAGTTGATTTTTTTGGATTGCCGCTAAATAGCCGACGCCGACAATTTCCAACTTCTTTTCGTAGCCCTTGGTGACCCCGTCGACCATATTTCGCAAGAGCGCGCGAGTGAGTCCGTGCACGGCTTTTGCCTGGCGGCCATCGTTTTTGCGGCTAACGACTAACCGCTTAGCGGCATCGTCGAATTTGACATCGACGAGCGGCAAAAAAGCCTGCTTCAGTTTGCCCAAAGGACCTTCGACGGCCACTTCGCCGCCGGCGACGACGACTTTCACCTTATCGGGCACGGGCACGGGAATTTTTCCAATTCGGGACATGATTTCGGAGCGATTTGCAATTAACAGTTAGCAACTAGCCGAAGAGGCTGCCGCGGATTGAGAATTACCGACCGCTGATAATTATTTGTTAATCCTGTTTGACTGATTGCTAACCGCTAATTGCTTTTATTACCACAACTCGCACAGCACTTCGCCGCCGAGCTTGCGTTGCCGGGCCTCGCGATCGCTAACCACGCCACGGCTGGTGCTAATGATGGAAATTCCCAACCCGCTCAGCACCGGCTTGAGCTTAGCGGCGCCGGAATACATTCGTCGGCCTGGTTTGCTGACGCGCTTCAAATGCCGGATGACACGCTCACCGTTGGGGCCGTATTTTAATTCAATGCGCAGCTGGTTGGCCGGCTGTGATTCCACTTCCTTCCAGTCCCAGATGTAACCTTCGCGCTTGAGCACATCGGCCACACCGCGCTTGACCTTGGAGGAGGGCATATCGACCGTCGGCCGCTCCACGCGAATGGCGTTACGGATGCGGGTTAGCATATCGGCAATGGGATCAGTAATCATGCGTTGTGGGTCCTGTTACCAGCTTGCCTTTCTCACGCCTGGAATCATGCCTTGGTCGGCCAACTTCCGGAAACAAATCCGGCACAGGCCGAACTTGCGATACACTGCCCGGGGACGGCCGCACAATTGGCAGCGCCGCCGCAACTTGGTGGAAAATTTGGGCTTTTGTTTTGCTTTTGCAATTTTGGAAGTGCTGGCCATTGTTCTGTGATAGGCGGTCCGTAGATAGTGATCAAATGGAAATCGATACGATCAAATTAATTGTATGTGCATTCGGATTTTCATGGACGACGTTATGCTGCGCCTTTTTTGTCCTTGCCCGACTTTTCTTCGGCTTTGAAGGGGAAACCCAAAGCCCGGAGCAATTCTCGCGAATCATCGTTGCTGTGTCCGGAAACCACAATGGTGACGTTCATGCCTTGCACGCGTGTGAATTTGTCGGGGTTAAGTTCCGGAAATACCAGTTGCTCCGACAGGCCCAAGCTGTAATTACCCTGGCCGTCGAACGAGTTTGGATCCAAACCGCGGAAATCGCGCACTCGGGGCAATGCCAGCGACACTAGGCGATCCAAAAATTCGTACATCCGTGCGCCGCGCAGCGTGACCTTGCAGCCAATCGCCAGGCCCTCCCGCAATTTGAAACCGGAAATCGCTTTACGGGCCTTGGTAACCAACGGCTTTTGACCGGTGATTTGCGTCAGGGCGGCCACGGCATCTTCGAGGTTCTTTTTTTCCGCGACAGCGCTGCCGACCCCCATGTTCAACACGATTTTTTGCAAGCGGGGCAACGACATGGCATTTTTGCGGCCCAATTTGCCGCTGAGGCCCGGCAACACCTCTTTCTCGAACTTTTCCAACAAGCGCGGCGTAGGCGGCGGTCCGCTGGGGGCGGTTTCTTGGGTTGCGGTTTTTTTGTCTTTCTTAGCCATGGCGGTCGTTAACGAATATTCAGGATTGGTTTCAGATTCACAGTGAATGGTTTGTAATTTTTATTTCCGCCCCGTGGGCAGCCATAACGATGTTGAGGCTTGGTTTATTGGCGCTTTTTGCCGCTTTCTTTGCGAACGGCGCTGACTGCTCCTAGCGAAGCTCCACTGCGCTTGGAATAGCGTTCGCGGCTGCCTTCTTTCGTCACACGCACGCCCACTCGGGTTGGCTTATCGGTTTGCGGATCGACCAGCATGATATTGGAAGCATCCACAGGCATTTCTTTCGATAGCCGGCCGCCCTGCGGATTTTTTTGGCTGCGTTTCATGTGCTTGTAAACGCGGTTTACGCCCTCGACCACCACTTTTCCGGATTTAGGCGAAACGCTAAGCACCTTGCCGCGCACGCCGCGCTCTTCGCCGGCAATGACTTGCACGATGTCGTCTTGTCGAATGTGCATGGAACAACTCCGCTTCACACTACTTCGCTTGCTAAGCTTACAATTTTCATGAAATTCCGTTCGCGCAGCTCCCGAGCCACGGCTCCGAAAATGCGCGTGCCGCGCGGATTTTTTTCCGCATCGATGAGCACCACGGCGTTGCTGTCGAACCGCACGTAACTACCGTCGGTGCGGCGCGTCGGCTTTTTGCAACGGACGATGACCCCTTGCACGACCGCCTTCTTTTTAATGTCGCTGCCGGAAATCACGCTTTTCACGCTGCACACCACAATATCGCCTAGCCCGGCATAGCGCCGTCGGCTGCCGCCAAGCACCTTGAAGCACATTACTTCGCGGGCGCCGGTGTTATCGGCCACGTTCAGCCTGGTTTGCATTTGGATCATGACAACACGCTATTGTGCCTACTTGATTCCGGCTTCTTCATCCATTTTGGTCGCCGCACGCATGGCGGCGAGATCGACCGCCTGGCTCTTGGCCACCACGCGCACCAATTCCCAACGCTTCAACCGCGATTTCGGCGGGCATTCGCGAATTTCCACTGTGTCGCCTTCGTGCGATTCGTTGTTTTCGTCGTGAACATGGCACACGGTTTTGCGGTGCAAAATTTTGCCGTACTTCGCATGCCGCACCAGACGGGGAATTTCCACCCGCCGCGTTTTTGCAGCCTTATCTTTCATGACAACGCCAATTTCTAATCGCTTGGGCATAACTTGTGTTTTGATTCGTTAAAGATCCAATACCCGAGGGAACCGGAGTGTGGTTGATTGGCTAGGAAATTGATTATTTGTTTGTTGCGGTAGCCCGGCGGCGCTCGTTCAGGATGGTTTGGCAGCGAGCAATTAACCGACGATGTTTTT
>DASRSD010000123.1 GCA_035656635.1 Pirellulales bacterium | reverse complement strand
GCTAGGAAAATCAGGGGAACCCGCCAGCACTCAATTACAGCAACTGCGCAATTTGTGCCGATAGTAGGAGATATAGCAGATTGCCAATACAAGGTTTGCGTTCATCCACGCGTGGGGCTGATGGAATTGGCAGTAAATTGGTTCGCGACTTCATTTTCCGGAGCACTTTCCATGATTTCTGACAAGCGTTTTCGTTGGGCGTTTTTGATCGGTTTGAACCTGTTTTGCTGGTACATGCTAGGCTTGCATCAGCCCACGTCGGTGGCGCAAACGTCGCCTACCAATGGTGAGTTGCCGTTTGCCAACTCAGTTGTACAACGGTTCGACATGGTCGATCAATTGAAGCAGATTAATGCGCAATTGAAGGAGCAAAATGCGCTGTTGCGTTCCGGCACCGTGAGGGTGCTGGTGTCGCTGGACCCTCAAACCGTCGGTAAATAACGATGAGCTCTGCCCGCGAATTGCTCCTGAAATTTGCTTCCGGGAGCATCGCGGCACAACGTCGACGAGCATTCTCGCTACTCGAATTGCTGATGGTGATTGTGTTGGTGAGCATCTTGGCAAAGATGGTAATCACCAACGCTGTTTCCACCGCTTACGATCAACTACATTCAGTCGCCAACATTGTAGCGGGTGAATTGGCGTATGCCCGCGGTTTGGCAGTGGGCAACGACAGCACCTACTGCTTTACGCTCGATACCACAAATAACCGCTTGGTGCTAACCTACACCGGCAGTGACCCAACGCTGGCCACACTGCCGAATTCTCCCTTCCGTTCGCCCACGGACGCATCCAACCAGTACACCGTTTCATTGTCCACGTTGCCGAGCTTGGGCATTCCCGTGAAGCTGTTGGGCGGCCAGGCGGTCGGCACGACCACGCAAACTATCACCTCGGTGGAGTTCGGACCATATGGCTCAACGACTCAAGCCAATCAATCCGTGTTGTGGTTGACCGCGGGGACAGGAACCAGCAGGCGCTACATTTCAGTCACAGTCAATCCCGTGACTGGTTTGAGTTCTGTCGGCACATACACCAATGCAGCCCCTAGTGGAATAACCATTCCCAGTCCGTAATAACCAAGACAAGAGACGCCGTTTCTTCATGAGCACGCCATGATTCGCATTCTAAGTCCAAACCGAGCTGGACCTATTGGCATTGATATTGGCAGCCGCTCCATAAAGCTCCTGCAGCTCAATGCCGATCGAACGCGCGTGTTGGATGCGGCACGGCGCGATTTGTCTTCATCAACTTCCACAGGGGGAACCACCGACGCATCGGGCAATGCGGAGCAGCCCAACCGCACGGCCGAACTGACCGCCGCCCTTCGCACGGCACGGGAAGGGCGAAGCTTCCGCGGGCGTGAAGCAGTCATTTGCCTCGGGGCGCGTGAGCTGTTTGTGCAAAATGTCCGGCTGCCGAAAGCGGCGCCGGAGGAAACTGCCAGGCTGCTCGAGCAGGAAGCCGCCAGTCGGCTGCCGTTTCCGTATGCGGAAACGGAATCGCGGTTTTTGGAAGCCGCCGATGTCCGCCAAGGGGAAGCCATCAAACGCGAAGTCATCTTGCTAGCCTGCCATCGGCCGGCGCTGGAGGAAATTCTTGAAGCGGTGGAAGCCGCCGGGTTGAAGCCGATTGCCGTCGATGCCGAACCGCTAGCGCTTTTGCGCTGTTACAGTTGGCAATTTCGGCGGGACGAAGACAGGCAGCAACGGACGATGTTTGTGCACATGGGGGCCACCAGCGCCGCAGTCATTATTGCGCGGGGCACAGAGCCGCTGTTCATCAAGTATATCGATATTGGCGGCCAACATTTGGATGAAGTGGTTGCCGCGCATTTGAAAATGGATTTACCGGCCGCCGCCGCCTTGCGGCGACACAACGGCGACCGGCGTTCGGGTCAGCAAGATCCGGAAATTGCCCGCAGCATTGTCGAGAGCACTCGGCCGGTTATTGAGCGCTTGGCCAACGAGCTGGCGATGTGCGTACGGTATCACAGCGTAACTTTTCGCGGTCAGCCGATATCGCGGCTGATCGTGGGAGGCGGCGAAGCGGCACCGTCCCTGGTCGAAGAATTAACCGCACGTTTAGATCTGAAATGCGAACTTGGCGATCCCCTGCGCAGCTTTGAACTGGCCATTCAAACCGGCCGGCGCGGGCAGTGGGATTTGGCCGTCGGCATGGCGCTGCGTGAACGAGTCACTGCGGTGGCGTGAGCGAAAATAGGCTACAAGCAAAAGTGAATTCGATTATGCCCTCAACAGTCAATAACCCTTTGTCGCGCGACATCGACTTTTTGCCGACGTCCTTCTACGAGGCACACCTGCAGCGTAAGCACTCCACCTGGCGTGTGGCCGTAGTGGTGGCGTTTATTGCGCTGATTGTGTTTGCAGCAATTTATCAACAATTTCTACGCAAGTTGGGGGACGACCAGTTAGCGAAATTGGTCCCGCAATTCGAGCAGGCGAAAGCACATACAGAACACTTGGCACAACTGCAACAAGCTTTGCAAACCGCTGAACGTCGCGCCGATTTATTTGCTTATTTGCGCCATCCTTGGCCGCGAAGTCAAATACTGGCGGCGCTAGCCGAACCGCTGCCTGATGAAATCGAACTTGACGTGATTTCGATTTCCCGCGAACCGCTGCCGATTGCCGAAGGTACGAATCCGCAAGGAACTGCAAAGCCCGGCGAAACAGCGCTCGCCAAGCTCGATTCCCCCCAGCGCGATTTGCTCGCCCTGCGCGAGCATTGCGATCGCACACAAATTGTCGTGAATTGTTCCGGTCTGACCGATGACCCCGCGTCGCTGCACCGTTACTTGGAACAAATAAGCCACGATTCATTATTGGCTAAAGTCGAAATTCGCAGCATGGAACGTGTAACGAACGACCTCAGCGGCCGCATTCGGTTTGCCGCGAAAATCACGGTGCGCCCTGGCTATGGTCAACCAAATGGGCCGAAACTCCCCGCAGCAACGGTCGCCGCTGCAAATCCAACCGCAAATCCATAATCCCAACTAGCCCCGACTCGTTTTCTACTCGTAAACGCTCAACTCGAACTGCACACGCTGCATTATACCTATGCCGTCTCGCTCAAATCGCCGCCACAGTTTGTTCATTACGCTGCCGACAGCGCTTGCGGCGCTGGCGTATTTGTGGTTTGTATTTGTTCCGACAGCGAAAGCCCTTCGAAATATTCATGACCAAATCCGCGACAAGGAGAGTTTTATCGCCCAGACGGATGCGTTGCACACCAGCGCCGCGCATGTTGAGCACGATCTTGCCGAAGTGCAACAATATACGCAAGACTGGTGCCGCCAAACGCCCGCGCCCGGCCAATTGGAAATGCTGTTCGAAAAAATTACCGACTACATTCGCCGTTCGGGTGTCATCAGCACGCGTTTTGAGCCGTTGCAAGAAGTTTCATTGGAAATCATTCACCGAATGCCGGTCCGCATGGAAGTCACCGGTTCTTATGCTCAAATTTTCCGGTTGCTAGCATCGCTAGAACGCTTGCCTGAAACCGTATGGGTGGAGGAACTCAAAATAGAAAAGTCAAAGGAATCTGGGAAGGATGTGCAATGTGAGTTGAAATTAGAAGTTTTTGCGGTTGATTCCAAAGAATCGGGTTAGGTCGCCCTTTTTGATTACCGATATTAGACGAGCCGGGATACCTTGCGGAAGGCTGCAAACCTTTCCGGCCGGGAAATGAATAATCTCCGTGGGAACTAATAATCAATTTGTGCGGCGAGTGCGTCGCGAAATTACGGCAAACCCAAAGAAAGCCGCGGTGCTAGCGCTGTTGTTGCTAGTGGCCGTTGTGTTTTGGGCGCCGCTGGTGACGAAATGGATGGGCAAAGACGACGCCTCGGCCATGGCTGCCAACACTTCGGAGAATCCCACTCCAACAACCACCAGTACCCCGACGAACGGTCCTGTACCCGCACCGGCTGACACCATGACAAAAACAATCCATTGGAATCATGTGCTGACGGCAATTCGCGACGATTCGCGCATGCAACCTTATACTCGCGTCGAGGGAGAACGCGATCCATTTTCTCCCGCCGCTTCGAAGCTCGCTGCACAAAATCAAGCGCAAAAAGCCGCCGTCGAGGTGGCGCCGGAAATCACTCCCGAACAGGCCGGCATCGTGCTGCACAGCACGGTCGTTGGCGCGCAGATAAAAACCGCATTGATCAACGGCCGGGCGTACCATGAAGACCAAAACGTACTAGCGGCCAATGGCCGCGATCGGTTCGTGGTGGTGGAAATTAGAGAAAACGCCGTCGTGCTTTCGCGGCATGGCCAGTTGTACGACGTGAAGATGAAAGCAGTCGAAGTGGCAGCAGGCGACGAATAAACACAGGGCCGGATTGGATTCCGGCATAGCCGAATTTACTGAAAGTCATGGAAGACTGATGAGCAGCTTTTTGCGATTTACCTTGTTGGCTGTGTTTGCTGCCAGTGGAATTGCCCTGGCACTGGGTTTGGGGCTATCAAGCAACTCGGCTGCTGAAAATCCAACCAACGATGCTGCCGCACGTGCTGTCGCGCAGTCAACGCCAGCAAATTTTTCCGCACCGGTCGTCGAGCAAGCAAACCCACCCATTGCGAACTCGGCGGCGCCAACGAACCTGCTCCTGGCACAAGCGGCCACGTCGAGTGCCTCGCCCACAACCCAATCCACTTCGCCTGGGCTGCCGTCGCTTTCCGCGCCGTTATCACCAAGCACGCTGCAAGATGCGGTCAATTTTTTACAACAATCCGGAGCGTCCAACCCCGCACCCGGCATTCCCAGTCTTCCTGCGCCGGCCAACTTAAGTTCTCCTGCCCCTTCTGCCGCGCCGCAATCGCAGGCCGAGGTCATGCAGCAACTCCAATTGCAGCTCCAGCGCGCTTTGCAGTCTAAACAAAATACAGCCGAGGGTATCGAATCCAATAATGCAAAATCGCAGAGCCCTGTCGGCTTGGGAAATGAGAATGCCCCCAATAACCTGCCTGCGCCACTTCCGTCGCTGGGAGGCGCTAGATCTGACGCCCCGGCCAAATCGAAGCCACGCATCACCAGAATTCCTGGCGAAGGCGATAACAACCTTTCGATTCACCTGCAAGATGCCGATTTACGCGATGTCCTGGAGTTGCTCAGCGAACAAGGCGGTTTGAATATTTTGCCGAGTACCAGCGTGCAAGGAAAAGTTTCGGCCGCGCTGAATGGCGTCGATGTCGACACGGCCTTGGGCGCCATTTTGCGCAGCACGGGTTATGTCGCCCGGCACGACGGTTCATTTATCTATGTCGGCACTCCGCAAGATTTCAAAGCGATGGCTCAAGCTGCCGACACTCTTGGCACGCGTGTGTATCACATCAATTATGTGCGTTCGACCGATGTGCAAGCCCTGGTCACGCCGCTGTTAACCCCGGGTATTGGCAGCATTAGCGTTACCGCGCCCTCGGAAGAAGGTATCGGCTCCGATGGAAATAAAGCCGGCGGCAACAGCTTTGCTGGCGGCGAAGCCGTGCTGGTACGCGACTTCAATTCGATTTTGAATCAAATTGACCAGGTGATTGCTGAAGTCGATCACAAGCCCGCTCAAGTCGCCATTGAGGCCATGATTTTGAAGGTTACACTCGACGACGTGTACACCTTTGGCGTAGATTTCGCGTTTTTGCAAAACAATCCACACGTTCACTTATTCACCGGCAGCCCGCTCAGCGATTTAGGCAATCTGGCGCCTAACGGCGGGTTGCAATTTGGCTTTCTCGACGGCAGCACTGGCGCTTTCGTGCAGGCCCTGGAATCAATCGGCGATACCAACATCATCGCCAGTCCCAGATTGATGGTCATCGATAAGGCCCGGGCGGAAATTCTGATCGGCAATCAAGATGGCTACGTGAACTCCACGATCACAGAAACCAGCACGGCTCAAAACGTGCAGTTTTTGGAGACTGGAGCCGCGTTGCGGTTGCGTCCATTTATTTCGTCTGATGGCATGGTGCGCATGGAAGTGCATCCGGAGCTTTCCACCGGCAGCGTGCAAGTGACATCCGGTGCTACGCCCCTCACATTGCCGCACAAAGACGTAACACAAGTCACCACCAACATTATGGTTCCCGACGGTTGCACCGTAGTCATTGGCGGGCTCATACGTGACGAACTCGACACCACCACGTCGCAAGTGCCGCTGTTGGGCTCCATGCCTGGCATCGGCTTTTTGTTCCGGCACAAGCAGGAAGAAACGGCCAAGAAAGAAATCATTGTGCTCATCACGCCGCATATTGTGTGTGAGCCCAGTGCATGTTGCGAAGGAGACAAAGTAGCGGCCGAGTTCCATCGCCGCCAAGCGGTGTATGCCGATCAAATGAGTCCGTTGGGCAAGCGCTACCTGGGCCGCAAATATTACCGCTTGGCGCAGGCAGCCTGGGGCAAGGGAGACCAATCCACGGCGTTGCGGTTTATTGATTTGTCAATTCAATTCGATCCGCTGGATCGGGCCGCTATCGAATTGCGAGTGGCCATTTGGAATGGCAATCTTACCTGCGAACATTGCTTGATGCATCCGGCAGCGACGCCATCGGGCGACGGAATTGCCATCAGCGACGAATCTCCCACCGTTGCCCCGGGCGAAATCATAGAATCTGAGCAGCAGCCGGGTATCATGATCGGGCCGCCGGCGAATCTTAACGGCGCGCCAGCAAGTCCGTCCAATCCCAACAGCAAAGAGAATGTTGTGCCGGGTCGACAGGCTCCCATGGATACCACGGGAATCAAACCGTCCGCGACGAAGCCGGGCACGCCAATAGCGATGCCCAGCATGTTTCCGATGCCTGCCATGCCGGCAATGCCCGCCATTCCGCCAGCCAGACAAACTGCGAGCATAACGCCCACGTTGCCTTCACCAATTCGACCGGCGCTGGCTAACAAGCTGGACGACGCGCAGCTGCCGAACTGGATTGTCAATGGCCTGGTGCAACAAACCACTGACACTTCGGCTCGAGTTACTGTGACCGACACAAAGGCCTCGCAGCCATGACGCAACCTCGAAACAGCGTTCGCTGGAATTTCTCGATCGGCCCTTGGAAAAGGACCGGGAATAGGAAGTCACTTCAATTTGGCGCGCTGATTTTTTGCGCGTTTCTTTCCGGCTGTGCCGGCTTGGGTGATACCAACCAGGCGGTGAAGCGAAATACTGCCAACGATGCTGGTCCTTCGCGGGACGACCGCAAAAAAGCCCTGGCACGAGACTTCGACCAGCAGCGCGATGACGCTCAACTCGACGCCGCAGCATCGTGCTGGCAACGGGGCGATTTGGATGGATGCAATCGAATTCTAGACCAGTTGCTGAACCGCGATTCCAATAATCGGCGAGCGCGAATGCTGCTAGCTGATGTCGACTTGTTCACCGGCCACGCCGAACAGGCAGCTACCGAGTTGCAAACACTGGTCACGGCCGATCCCAAAGATGCGGTTGCGCAGCATGCACTGGCACAAGTGTGCGATGCTTGCGGGCGCCGTACCGTGGCGCTTGAGCATTATCAAATTGCGACGCAATTGGATCCGCAAAATGAAGAATATGCCCTGAGCTACAAAATGGCAACCGGCGTAGCGACGGTGCCGTCCGGGAATGCGGCCATTGCAAGTGCACCGCAAAAGCAGAGCGATTCGGCAAGCCCGGCCGCGACGATACCTTCGGCCAGTCCTGTGAAATTGGCTTCGGCCGCTTTACCGGTAGTCAAAACACAACAACCAGTCGAAAAATCGGCCGCGCTCAATTTCTGCATCTCCGATGCACCTGCAGACAACTTTCAAACTGAGAGTGTGCCTACAGCCAGTGTTCCAGCTGCAAATAGCGTTGCCGATGAAGCCCATTCCGCATCTCCCAGCGATTGGCGCTTGTGCGACAGCCCCATTGTGCAAAAGCGCGAGCCCGTGTTTATGCCGCCGGGCAAAGTTACCGATTGGTTGGGCCGCCTGGATTTTGGAGATTCGGCTGACGACAAACACTCGGCAACCAATTCGCAAATTTTTCCTACACAAAACACTTCATCACCGAGAATTATTTCTTCCCCAACCACAGCCAGCCCCCCAGTGGGTTGCTCGGCACAGTCTTCGGCCGGCTCCCTACAACCGGCATTGTTGGCAGAACCGTCGAATCGTCCACAAAATCTGCAAGATCCTCTCCATCAGGCTGCCGCGGCGCTGGGCCGTGGGGACACGCAGGCGGCCATCGAGATTGCCAGCCGCGGTTTGTCGGAAACGCCAGAACAAGCCGCTGTGCTGTACCGATTGCTGGGAACGGCCCATTATCGGCGTGCTGAATACGAAGCGGCGCAAGCTGCTTTGGCGCAAGCACTTTCTTTGGACAAAGGGGACGCTCTGTCCTACTTTTTAATGGGCTCTACGCTCGATAAGTTGGCGCAGCATGAGGCGGCCCAAGGCTACTTTGCCGAAGCCGCTCGCCTCGATCCGCGCTTTGCTTATTAGTGCTTTGGGAGCTTTCCAGTAGCGAAATCGGCAGGATTTCGCGCGCCCGGTTTTTGTCACCGACTCGCTGCCCTGCGTGGTGAGTTTTGAAATTGGAGCACGCCGCCGGCCTGGCCGCTTGCTCAAGGAGTTGCTCGATGCCCGAAATGTCTGCCTGTCCCGAGAATTGCTTGCGAGTGAACATCGACTCTAAGGGAAAAGCATTTCTCCTCATTGCCACCATTTGCGCAATTGCGTTTTTATCGACGTGGGCTACAGGGCTCATTGTGACGCCGGAATCGAATTGGCCATTCCGCTACCGGTTTCTGGGTGTGGAATTTGTGCTGGGAATGGGAGGCACCTATTTGTGGGTCCGCCGCGTTGGACAACAACAGATTGAAGCGCAACGTTACTTCAAAGCGCTGGCTCAAGTCGATCCGCTCAAGCTGGCGCAGGGCACATTGGCTTCCGATCTGCCCGCCATGATGCCCACCAATCCCTGGAATATGCCGGCCGGGGACTTCACCCACGTATTTCGTACCTTATGCGATCGCGTGGATCAGGCCGAACATGCTCGTTCCGCATTGGAAGTGCGCGGCAAGCGCAACGCCGCCCGACAGGCGCAGATCGAAGCTATTTTAACTGCACTGCCTGAAGCGGTCATTGCGGTCGATGCCGGCGACCAATTGATTTTGGCGAATCCGGCCGCGGAGCAATTGCTGGGTCTTGATTTGCAGGCGAATGCTAATCGCCACATCACACAGATTTTACACTGCGAAAAGCTGATTGAGCTTGTGGGAGAAATGCGCCGCCGCAAAGCGCCTCGCCAGCGCTCGATCGAAATTGAACTGACGGATGAAGATAGCAAGCCTCGCTGCTATGGCGCCACCGCTTGCCGTTTGGGCGCCCACGAACAGCGTGGGGAGGAATCGCAGCCTGCCGGCGGAGTGTTTGTCGTGTTGCGCGATATGACGCTGTTGAAGGCTAGCCATAAGCGGAACGCGGAATTTGTATCAGCCGTTAGCCACGAAATGAAAACGCCGCTGGCCGGCATTAAAGCTTACGTGGAATTGCTGGCCGACGGCGATGCTGAAGATACGCAAACTCGCGAGGAGTTTTTGAATGTCATCAACGGCCAGGCTAACCGCTTGCAGCGACTGATTGATAACCTGCTGAATTTGGCTCGTATTGAAGCCGGCGTGGTGCAAGTTTCCAAAGGGGCCTCATCGCTGAACGAATTGCTGCAGGAAGCGTTCGATTTGGTGCGCCCGGCGGCCGAAGCCAAGCAGATTGAACACACAATCGATTTAAGCCAAATGTACATCGGCGTGTGGGTCGATCGCGACATGATTATGCAGGCGGCCATCAATTTGCTTTCCAACGCCATTAAATACACGCCCGACGGGGGCCGTGTAACGCTTCGCAGCCGGATGGCCGATCAGGAGGCTATTTTTGAAGTCGAAGATTCCGGCGTGGGCTTGTGTGAAGAAGATCAAGTTCGCGTGTTCGAAAAGTTTTATCGCGTAAAGAAAGATCGCGATATGGCGTCGGGCACCGGGTTGGGACTGCCGCTGGCCAAGCACATTGTGGAAGACGTGCATAGTGGCCGGCTGACCGTAGATAGTCAATTGGGACAGGGAAGCACGTTCTGCGTCGTGTTGCCGGCAGCCGCACAAATGACCACACACGTGTGAATGTAGCGAAAGGGTCCATCCTATGCCACATCGAGTATTGTTGTGCGACGACGAAATTCACATTCTGCGCGCGGCTGAATTCAAATTCACCAAAGCCGGCTACGAGGTGTGCTGCGCCAACAACGGACTAGAAGCATGGGAAGCCATTCAGCGTGAAAAGCCCGACGTGCTGATTACCGATTGCCAAATGCCGCGACTAGATGGTATTGGCCTGTGTAAGCGAATTCGCGAGCACGAAGCAATGCGCGATTTGCCTGTATTCATGCTGACGGCCAAAGGGTATGAGCTTTCCCACAAGGAACTGAAAGAGCAATTGGGAGTTCTGGCGGTGATTGCCAAGCCTTTTAGCCCGCGAGAATTGTTGCAGCGCGTCGACGAAGTGTGCGGCCGAACGCCTAGCGTGCCCACGATCCTCAGCAATGACGGGCGATTGGAACCGAGGCCATTCCTCGAAAAATGCAGCGATCGATTATTTGGTTAATAGATTTCAAATTATCACCGGTCAAAAACGCGTCCACACACGGCAACCTACCAATCCCATGAATTTACCCACGGAAATTTTCGGCAATGTAGTGGTGATTCACTCGCCTGAGGAATTGGCCGCCGACCAATCAGAAGCGTTCCAAAACTACCTGACGTCGCAAGAGCGGCAAAATGTTGTGCTGGATTTGGACAACTCGGAATCGATTGCCAGCGAGGGCCTGGCAGCTTTGCTCGATGCCCAAACCAAACTACGAGAGCTGACCGGCGATTTGAAAATTGCCACTACCAATTCCGTGAATCGCAAAATTTTGGAAATTACGCGGCTAGATGAGCATTTAGAAGTCTTCGAAAGCGTAATCGATGCCGTGAAATCATTTCGGTAACATAGGCGTTACCTTCATCATTCGAAAATAGTTTCTGCAGCATGTCTTCACTTCAAGCAGCACCGGCCAGGCTCGGCAACTTGCTCATCGAGCGCGGTTATTTGACACGCGACGCCCTGGATCGCGCCCTAGAGGCACAGCGGGCCGATCGTGGCGCCAAGTTGCTAGGCGAAATTCTCGTCGAGCAGGGATTCTGCACCGAGGAGCAGGTCGTGGAATGCCTGGCCGCGGAATACGGCGTGCCTTACGCCAAGCTGGAAGCCCGGCTGCACGATCCCAAGGCTGTCGACCTGTTGCCGCGGGATTATGTGGAAGCCAATTTGGTGCTGCCGCTGTTTTGCGTGCGCAACGTGTTGACCGTGGCGGTGGCGGAGCCATCGAACCTGTTTCTCATTGAAGAAATTCAGGGACTAACGCAAAAAGAAGTGCAAATTGTGGCGGCCACGCCCCGCGACATTCGGCGGATGATTACCAGCTTGCCCAACTCCAAGGTGTTTGTCATCGACGACATCATCGAGGACAACGAAGCCCACGATGTCACGCTGATTGAAGAAGCCATTGAAGATATCGGCGACGTCGAGGAAATCGCCGGGCAATCGCCCGTCATCCGGTTGGTCAACTACATTGTGTACAACGCGGTGAAAGAAGGAGCCAGCGACATTCACATTGAGCCTGCGGAAAAATGCGTGCGGGTGCGCTACCGCATCGACGGCAGCTTGTACAAATCGCTGGAAGTGCCGCTGCACCTACTGCCGGCTGTGACCAGCCGCATCAAAATTATGGGCTCGATGGATATTTCCGAGCGCCGGCTGCCGCAAGATGGCCGCGTGCACGTGCTGCTGGATGGTCGTAAAATCGATTTGCGCGTCAGCACATTTCCCACGCACCGCGGCGAAAAAACAGTAATCCGCGTGCTCGATACCCGCAGCGTTTCGCTGAATCTGGAAGATTTGGGGTTCGGAGAAGATATTCTCAGCCAATTCCGCGCCGGCATTCAGGCTCCCAACGGAATTATTTTGGTCACCGGGCCTACCGGCAGTGGAAAATCGACCACGTTGTATGCCGCGCTGAATGCCATCAGCTCCATGGATAACAACGTTTGCACAGTGGAAGATCCCATCGAATATCACTTGCCGCTTATCAATCAGTTCCAAGTGCAGGAACGCGTGGGAATGACCTTCTCCAAAGCGCTGCGCACGTTGCTGCGGCAAGACCCCGATGTCATTATGGTCGGCGAAGTGCGCGATGAAGAAACCGCCCGCACCGCCATTCAAGCGGCGCTTACAGGGCATTTGGTGTTTAGCACACTACACACCAACGATGCTTGCTCCTCGATTACCCGCTTGGCGAACATCGGCGTGGAGCCTTATTTAATTGCTGCCGCGCTCAACATGGTGCTGGCCCAGCGACTGGTCCGGCGAGTTTGCCCCAAATGCCGGCAAGAATATGAACCACCACGGAACATTCGTAAGGCCTTGGAAAAAATGGGCTGGGAGCACGAGGTGTTTTTCAAAGGGGTGGGGTGCAAGCATTGCCGCAACACTGGCTTCAGCGGCCGCATTGGCATTCACGAGTTGTTTATTTTGGACGATGAAATTCGCGATGTCATTATATCCAGCAGCGCACTGGGAACAATTCAAACCCTGGGCCGCCGCAAAGGGATGATCACCCTGGCCCACGACGGTTGCCGCAAAGTGCGCGAAGGAATTACCACTATCGAAGAAGTGTTGCAAACCGCCGGCGAGTTCCGCGATATAGGCAGTGGAACCAATATCAATTAGTTGCATTCCCATTACCAATAGGTTTCCGATGCCGCTCCGCGATCAAAACCAACGTTCATCTTCGGTTCCGTTCCGTAACGGCGCCGCGGCCTCCGCCTCGGCCAGCACGCAAAAAATGCCGGCCTTGACCAGCCCAATGAAAGCTGGCCCCATGCAATGGGGGAACGAAGCCAGCGCCTCCGAAGATGCCGAAGACTTGGGCGGTTTATTTCCCCGCCGCATTCGTAAGTACGACCTGATTTATGTCACCAACCAGTTGGCCATCATGGTCGATACCGGCATCACGCTTTCGGTCGCGCTAGGCAGCATCGCCGAGCAAGAGCAAAATCCGTCGCTGCGCAGCGTGCTGAACGATCTTAAACGCAGTGTAGAAGCAGGCGAAGATTTTTCAGCTGCTTTGGCTCGGTATCCAAAAGTTTTCGACAAAACATACGTTTCGCTGGTAAAAGCCAGCGAGGCCAGCGGCAAACTTGGCGAAATGCTGAACCGCGTCTCCATCTATTTGCGAAAAGAAGTTGAGACCCGCAGCAAAGTTCGCGCGGCCATGGCATATCCAGCGGTGATGATGGTCGTGGCGACGGCCGTTACCATTTTTTTATTGACATACATTCTGCCCAAATTTGCGCCCATCTTTCAAAGTCGCGGGAAGAGCTTGCCCGGACCGACCAAATTGATGATGGGCGCTTCCGAGATGCTAATTAACTATTGGTATTTGTGGTTGATGGGCGCCATCAGCTTGGTGGCAGGCTTCTTTTACGGCAAACGCACCGAACCGGGACGCCAGGTCTGGGATTGGGTGAGAATCAACACGCCCATCGTGGGACCCATGTCTCGCAAGGTGGCCATCAGCCGCAGCATTCGCACCCTGGGCACGATGATCGCCAGTGGCGTTTCGATGCTGGATGCCATTCGCTTGTCGGGCGATGTCACGGGCAATTATTATTACGAGAAGCTGTGGTCGCGCGTACTCGATCAAGTGACGGCGGGCAAACGAATTTGTGAGACGCTGCGCGGCGATCCGCTATTCCCAGCGATGTTAGTACAAATGATCGCTTCCGGCGAAGAGACGGGTAAACTCGACGAAGTGCTGGAGCGAGTAAGCGTGTACTACGACCAGGAAGTGGAAACTTCGCTCAAAACAGTCACCAGCCTCATCGAGCCCATCATGATTACCGGCATGGGCTTCGTTGTCGGGGGCATTGGGTTGTCGCTGCTCATGCCTATCTTCTCGCTCAGCCGGCCGACCTAACGCGTACTACTTCCGCGAATGAAATTGCCGTGCGGAGGGCCGCACAAATTCTTAAATAGCCATTCCAGGGCAAAGTTGGCATTACACATTTGGATGGATACATTTGATTGGCTACTTTTTCAACGTCAATTAAACTACGTAAGTAACTTAAAGATAAAGACTTATGGTTATTCTAAGCAATGGCATCGCTTCCTGCATAAACCCTAGGATCCGCCGAATCTCACTATTTTCTGCATTTCTCTTGACTCGCACAGATAGCATAACTAACATGCGTTGAGAGGCATGGGAACAGGTTCTGGCCGACGGAAACGGTCGGAATTTACAAGAAGTAGGCCGTCGAGGAACGCGAGTAACGCCAAGCCCGCGCTATAGTTTTCTTTCAGCGCGACGCTAACAGACATTGCACAGCAACTTGGATCGAGGAATGCGCACACCGCGCGCGAGCACGAATCAATTTTTCGAAATCGCCCTCCTTTCAAGCGGCATCGTGGAATCCAGCACTGTCTGTTGGTTTCGTCGTCGTAAGTTTAAACGTGGCATCCGGCCTGGCGCGCTCCGGCAGTGATCTTTAGAGAAGAGATCTGACGACGAATTCGGGCCTTGCTCACAGGGCAAAGCCCGCGCTTTGGCAAGAGCGGTATCGTTGCCGAAAGGAACAGGGGATCATGGTTTGCGCGCATCCCGTATTATCCAGGACGGCACGCGTTGTAGGAGTCGGATTAGCCATCGCCGCGTTTTGTTTACTGTTGGCTAATACCTCGTGGGCGACCAATTGCACGTACAGTATTTCTATGTCCGAGGACTTAACGTCGCTGGAAAATGGCGGCGTTCCTTCTGGATTGCATACCACGGCAGCCGAATGGGTGTACTTGCGCCAGCGCCCATACATTGAAATCACAAACGATCCTTCGTCGGAAAGTCCGATTAGCAGCCTGACCATTCAAATGCATAATCTGACGCAGGACTTAGCGGTAATTCAAACCAACATCGATCCCATTGCTGGAGCCAGTGCCAGCGTATTCCCCAGCATTACCTCGCCTACGATTTTGCCGACGAATGCCGACGATTCTGTGACGATATCGTTTGCCGATCTTGATCCCGGTTCTTCGATTATTTTTCGTTTGCAATTGGTTCCAGCGGGGCCAGGCGACACTCCGTTTGCCGATTATCGAAATACCATGCTGACCATTAGCAACAGCTCCACGCCTGATCCACATAATGCGACGAGTACCGCCACGTTCGATACCCCCAGCGGGCCGTTAGTGCTCGATCCGGTTCCCTGGGGTAACATTTCAACTGCTCAGGCCTTGCAAACCTCGTTCGGCATTGCGTTCTCCTGCCTTAATACGCCCGATACCATCGTTACCGTTCCCAATACCGGCGGCACCAACATTCCCACGCCGGAACCCAGCACGCTGGCCTTAACCGGCTTAGGCGCCCTGGGGCTGTTGTTCGCCCGAAAGAAGTTCTCTCGGACTTGCCTCTAACTTTTGGGCTGTAGCTCGTGTTTCTGTGCCGACCTGTTCTCATGTGCTAGCGGTCTGTTTTTACTTTGTCGTCATTCCGACCAGCCTCAATCCAACTCGTCAAAGCGATGGACGACCCACCACATGAAGTGGTTTGCGAATTTCTGGCGTCAAGCACTGGCGCTTCGTAATTCAGTCCTGCTGCACATCACGCTTCACGTGATTGGATTCGGCGTGATTGCCGCAATGGTTTGCGCAGCCGCCTGGTACGCCGAACACCAGTTCAATACCTACTTGGGGCTGGATGTTGCGCCTTACGAAATTGCCGGCGGCATCCTGGGATTGCTCCTGGTACTCCGCACCAATGCCGGTTACGACCGCTGGTGGGAAGCACGCAAGCTGTGGGGAGGCATGGTCAATCAATCCCGAAACCTTGTCATCACTGCTTTAGCATACGGTCCCAACGACACCCATTGGCGGCAACAGTTCGTGCAGTGGGCCGCGGCGTTTGCACACACGGCGCGAGCCAGCCTTCGCGGCCAACGAAATTGCCCCGAAGTTGCAGTCTTGGTGGGGCAGGAAGCGGCGGCTCAAATTTCGGCGGCCGATCACGCGCCCAGTTTTGTCGCTTTAACGCTTGCCAAACTGTTACGCGATGCAACCGAGAAGTTTCACATGGATCACTTTGCCTTTCTACAGGCAGATCGGGAGCGGGCACTATTGATCGATCATCTGGGCGGATGTGAGCGTATTTTGAAGTCGCCGCTGCCGTTGGTCTACTCGATCGAAATTCATCGCTTCTTGATGCTGTTCCTCGTGACGCTGCCGTTCGGACTGCTCCACAAAGTCTCGGCAATTTGGTTGATTCCCTTGATTACCATTTTGGTCGCTTTCCCGCTGATGGCGCTGGACCAAATGGGAATTGAATTGCAAAACCCATTCGCCACCGAGAATTTGGGGCATTTGCCGCTGGATGAAATTACCGCCACCATCGAGCGAAATTTAAGAGGAGATTTGGCGATCACGCTTTCCCCGCCCGCTGTGCACGAGCAGTAGCTCACGGATCATAGCGCCCGAAGCCGGAGGGAACTGGGAATCAGAAGGAAGCGGCGCCCTTTTCGCGATTGACCCAACGCACGATTGGTCATTACACCGCGCGGTTCTGCCTCTAACGCTTTATCTCGCCCTCGACCGTCAGCGAAAGATCGTACCCGTCTCGGGTAAGTGAATACGCTTGAGCACGTCGTTCTTTGATGACCAATCCGCGACTTACCAGCGACTGCATGGCGGAGCGGAACGAACCGGGGCCCAGTTTGCAGTCGCCGGAATTGAAAAACAACATTTGATGGGGGCCGATTTGATAGCGGCGAAAAAATGTCAAAATGGCGGTTTCAGTTGCGGTCATGAATACGAATCTCCTTTGTGCTAACAGCAAACAACGAAACACCGGCGACCAATCAACGGCCACCTGCAACGAACACTTTTTAGTGACGCCGTCCACCGTCGCCGTATCCACCGCGGCCCCGTCCACCACCACCACCACCGCTGCCACCACCACGCTCTTCACGCGGCCGGGCTTCATTGACCGTAATATTTCGACCTTTCAAATCAGTTCCATTTAGTTTCTCGATGGCTTGTTCGCCTCCTTCCGACATTTCGACGAATCCGAATCCGCGCGATCGGCCTGTCTCACGATCCATCACCACGGTTGCAGAAGTGACATTGCCAAACTCCGCAAACGCTTCGCGCAGCTCTTCGGAGGTCACTCCGAACGCAAGGTTGCCCACATACAAATTCTTACTCATGTTCGATCTCCTCAATGTGCCAAAATACGGACCAAAAATTTCCCGGGACAGAAATAGCTCTGTCAGAACTCGCCGGATTTCTGCTCCTCAAGAATGCTTTTTGCGCTGCCAATGGCGCTTGCCCCTAGGATAGTATTCAGTTCAAGTTAAGCGGCATCGAAGGTCGCCGGTGCGGCTCTGGGGCAGGCTGATATTTGCTAGTACCACAAAAGAGCCATTGGGCGTCGCTTGATTTGGATGAAAACGATGTAGCAATGGCTGTTCGCAGCTGTTTTTCTCCAGGAAAAGTACAGCAGCTGCGGCCAACCTCCGGTCAAGTGCCCGGCCGCCATTGCATTATTTCAATTTGGCGACGACCAGCCATTGGACCAAGCATTGATCCAATGGAAAATCCAATGGATCGATGGTTGATTCATCCTATCAAAATCTGAACAAAACGCCAGTCACTAAATTGGGCCGCTACGGAATAATTAACCACTTTTCACGTCCCGCGATGGTTGAATGCGCCCTGCCGCAATTGGCAAAAATCTTAGCCGTGCCATGCGCCACGGCTTTGAACGCACAAACCCTGTTTGCAATCGACCTGACGACCGGCGAAATCAATCCGCAAGACTTACACAACATTCCCGGACTGGAAGCACTCGATTCGGCCGCCTTAATGATTATCTTCACCCGCTACCGTGAATTGCCCGATGGCAAATGCAGCATATTGACGATTTCCTGCAGACCGGCAAACCTGTGATCGGTTTGCGCAAGGCAATGCATGTTCAAAATCGGAGCCGACGAGACATTCGCAAACTACAGCGTCGACAGCAATACGCCGGGATACGACCACGACTTCGGCCGCCAAGTGCTGGACAAAACCTGGATCAATCATCAGGGCACGCATGGCAAGGAAAGCACGCCGGGCTTGATCGCGCCTGGCGCGGAGACAAATCCAATTCTCCGCGGCATGGGCACTGGCAATTTTTGGGTGCCGACGGATGTTTACCGAGTGCGATTCCCAATGCTTGATGATTGCCAACTGCCTGTGCTGGACGAGATACTGAGCGACATAACTCTGGATTCGTCCCCCGTAACCGGCGCGAAAACCGAACCAACGATGCCCGTGGCTTGGATCAGAACTGCACCGTCAACTGATTTGTCGCCAGCCACATCGCGCGCAACGAACAAAAATCGCCCGTCGGCAAGGGTATTCGCCACCACGATGGGCGCTTCACAAGATTTGCAAAGCGAAGGCTTCCGACCGACGGCTTTCGCAAAGGTTTGAAACCCGCAGGTTTGCGCTAGCGTACGCCGGCTGCATTCGCCGCAGTCCCAATTGACAACCGGCGATAGGCTGCGATATTAAATTTCTGTTGCGGTTACGCCCCCATCGTCTAGTGGCCCAGGACGTCGGGTTCTCAGTCCGAAAACCGGGGTTCGACTCCCCGTGGGGGTATTTTTAACGCCGGCAGGGCTGCAATCTATGAGCACAAGCTCGAACTGTCGCCCTTATCAGCCCGGTGATGAACACGGCATTCTCGATTTGTATCGGCAGGTGTTTCAGCTCGAAATGACGCCCGAACAATGGCGCTGGTTTTTTCAAGCGTCTCCCGATGGGCCCGCGGCTATTTCAGTAATCGAAAGCGATGGGCGTTTGGTGGGCCACTATGCCGTACAACCTTGCGCATTTTGGTTTCAGCAGCGGCGTGGCATCGCAGGTCTTGCCGTTGGAGCGATGCTGTTGCCCGAGGCCCGCAGTGTGTCCGCGCTTGTGCAATTGGCAAAATTGGCATACGAAATTGCCCGTCAGCGAGGCTGGGCCTGGCTGTACGCATTTCCCAAAGACGACTCGCACGTTGTGCATTGCAAACTTCTGGGTTGGCAACCGCTGCCAAAAATTGTGGAGTGGGACGGACCGCTTTCCCTGCTCAGCGGCAGCGCTGCCACAGATCAGGCTGCCGCGCATCCGCCGGTCCAAAACATCCAAGTGTGGCGGCAGATGCCAACTCATTTGGATTTCAACGATTTCAATCCCGCGGCCGACGATCCGCACATTTGCGGTTTACGCTCCACCGACTGGTTGCGATGGCGGTTTTTCGATCGACCCGGCGGCGAATACGTTTTGCACACCATTTCGCACGGGTCACACGTAACCGCTTATGCCGTAACCAAGCGCTATCAGCGCGAGGGCGTGCGTTACGGTCACTTGCTCGATTGGCGAATGGCGCCTCCAGCGGCAAATGCCGCTGATGAGCTGCTGGCGTCGGTATTCCGACAGCTGGTCGACGATTGGCAGGTCGAACGAATTTCAACCTGGGCCACAGGCCGCAGCGAATTAAGCGCGGCGCTGGGTAAGGCCGGGTTGGCACTCACTGGCCGGAACAGTAATTTCTGCCATTTGGACTTGCAGGGCGATCACGGCCAATTATCCGAGGAAAATGCCTGGCAACTGGAGATGGCCGACAGCGATATATACTAGAATCAGGTGCTTAAACGGCCTCTCAATCCGCTTCCTTGCCGCCGAGTTTCCGCCGGAGATTGCTCGCGTGATTATTCCTCGCGCAATTGGGCTCATTATCAAACGGGTGTCAGATGCTCTGCTGGCGGCGGCATTTTTGCTGCTGGCTTCTCCTTTCCTGCTGCTGTTTGCTGCGGCCATCAAGCTGACTTCCAAAGGCCCCGTTTTTTTCCGCCAGGAGCGGCTCGGCTTTCGGGGAAACACGTTCAACATTTTCAAATTTCGCACGATGGTCCAAGATGCCGAGCGAACAGGCAATATTGTGCATGTCAGCGATCCACGAATTACCAAATTGGGTTGGTATTTGCGGCAGTATCGAATTGACGAAATTCCGCAGTTGCTCAATGTGCTCCGCGGCGAAATGAGCATTGTCGGACCGCGGCCGCTGGTTCCCAATTTCGCGCACTTGTGGACGGCCGAAGAACGCCGCCGGCTCGATCTACCCCCCGGCCTCACCGGCTGGCAGCAAGTCAACGGCGCCGCCACTCATACCTGGGAAGAGCGCGTGGCCGAAGATCTTTGGTACGTCGATCATTGGAGCCTGTGGCTGGATTTTAAAATCATGCTCCGCACGCCTTGGGTCGTGTTACGGGCCAATACCGTCTACGGGAAAGATGGCCAGCAGCTCAGCGCGGTTCCCACCAAAGCACTGTCGTCGGTTCAAGCGCCCGCGGCTGAACCGGAATCGAATGTAACAAAAAACTGAAAGCGCACTGCCGTTGCGGCAATGAAATCAATCACTTTCACTTCCGAACATCAGCTCGCCTTCGCTCAACTTTCGGGCGATTACAACCCGTTGCATCTGGATGCGCTGGCAGCGCGGCGGCTGATGTACGGCGCGCCGGTCGTGCACGGCATCCACTCGCTGCTATGGGGTTTGGAGGCCTGGCTGGAACAGCAAACCGGGCCTGTGGAATTGCGATCGCTAAAAATTTCCTTTCCCAAAGCATTGCCGGTCGGTGTCGCAGCGCAGGTCTCCATCTCGCCGCTTACCAACACCCAGTTGCGAATTGAAGTGACCAGCGAACAATCGCTGGTGACCAGCATCGATTGTGAATGGGCCAAGTCCGATGGTAATTTCGCGGGTGCGGTGGATGCGGGCTTTCCGGAAAAGCAAACTTCCTACGCTTTATCGCTGGATGAAATTGCGCATAAGTCCGGCCAACTGCCGTTGCACTTCAATCTGGTCGCCGGCGCGCAAATGTTTCCGCATTTAACGAAGTGCGTCTCGCCAGTCACCATTGCAGCTATGCTCGCCGCAACACGGCTGGTGGCAGTGGACTGCCCCGGCCTGCATTCCGTATTTTCAGAATTCACATTGACCGCCGCCGATCCCCCTGGCGCAGCTCGTGCCGGCTGCACGCTAGGCTACCAAGTAACGAAGTTAGAAAAACGCTTCGGTCTGGTCTTAATGAGCATTACCGCGCCGGGACTAACAGGCACCATCAAAGCGTTTGTGCGACCGCCGCCACATGAACAGCCCGGATTTGCGAAATTGAAGCCGCTCGTTCGGCCCGGTGAATTTGCTGGTCAACGAGCATTTGTCGTCGGTGGCTCGCGTGGTTTGGGCGAAGTTACGGCCAAGCTCTTGGCAGCCGGTGGGACCGAAGTAAAAATCACCTACCATCAAGGGCTTGCCGAGGCAGATCGCGTGGTGCAAGACATCATCTCCGGCGGTGGCGCAGCCTCGGCGTTGCAGCTCAATGTATTGGATGCCCAGCAAAGCGCGCTGGCCGAAGCGCTGGCCGGCTGGAATCCCACGCACCTTTATTATTTCGCCACGCCGTTTATTTTCGCCGGCAGTAAAGGCCTGTTTTCGACCAGCTTGTTTCAAAAATTCTGCGATTATTACGTCACTGGCTTCCTCAACGTGTTAAATCCATTGAGAAGCGTGGGGCTGCGAAAAGTGTTTCACCCCTCCAGCGTGGCTGTGGAGGAACTGCCTGCCGATATGGCCGAGTACGCCGCCGCGAAAATGGCTGCCGAAACTCTGTGCCAAACCCTCGCCAAAAACCGCAAGGCCGGCCTCGTCATTTACAAGCCTCGCCTGCCGCGAATGGGTACGGATCAAACGGCGACGTTTTTGCCGGTGAATAACGCCGATCCCGTTCCGGTCATGCTCGAACATTTACGCGCCTTCCATGTCATGTAACAAGGCGGCCGGAATCGCTAGAATGAATCGTCGGTCGCCACGCCGCGAAAACTAATTCCTCGCCCCCTCAACGCTAACCCCGCGGCCTTGCCCACATGTCGCACGAGTTTTACGAAAACCCACTCATTCGCCGCTATGCTTCCCCGGAAATGAGCCGGCTGTGGGGAGATCAAAAAAAATTCAGCACCTGGCGGCAATTGTGGGTTTGGTTGGCTGAGGCGGAAGCCGAATTGGGGCTACCCATAACGAAAGCACAAATCGACGAACTGCGGCGGAATGTCGACTCCATCGATTTCGCCGCCGCCGATGCCCACGAGCGCCGTTTGCGGCACGATGTCATGGCGCACGTGCATGCCTATGGCGATCAATGCCCAGGCGCCCGGGGAATTATTCATCTGGGCGCCACCAGTTGCTACGTGACCGACAATACCGACCTGATGCTCCTGCGCGACGGCATGCAAATGCTGGCCGCGCGGCTGGCCAGCGTGATCGATCGGCTCGGCCACTTCGCCCAACAACAGCGCGATTTGGCGTGCTTAGGCTTCACGCATTTGCAGCCAGCACAGCCCACCACCGTGGGTAAACGTGCCTGCCTGTGGGCCTACGATTTGGCGATGGATTTGCACGAAGTGGAACATCGGCTGACGCAGTTGAAAGCTCGGGGTGTCAAAGGCACGACCGGCACGCAAGCCAGTTTTTTAGAGTTGTTTGGCGGAAATCACGCCCAAGTTCAAAAGCTGGAACATCTCATCGCCCAAAAAATGGGCTTTGAAAGTGTTTATCCCGTCACCGGCCAAACCTATTCGCGCAAGGTCGATGCGCAAGTGTTGGCCGCGCTATCGGGCATTGCCCAAAGCGCGCACAAAACTGCTTCCGACATTCGCATTCTGGCTTCGCGCAAGGAACTGGAGGAGCCGTTCGAGGCGGAGCAAATCGGCTCCTCGGCCATGGCCTACAAACGCAATCCTATGCGCAGCGAACGGATTTGCGGCCTGGCGCGGTACGTCATGAGCTTGGAAACTAGTGCCGCTATGACGGCTGGCACGCAGTGGCTGGAACGGACACTGGACGACAGCGCCAATCGCCGGCTGGTGCTGCCGCAGGCTTTTTTGGCGACCGAAGCGATTTTAATTTTGTATCAAAACATCGCCAGCGCCCTGGTGGTTTATCCGCAGGTGATCGCCAAGCACCTAGCCGAAGAGCTGCCGTTCATGGTCACGGAAAACATTTTAATGGCCGCCGTCGCCGCCGGAGGCGACCGGCAAGATTTGCACGAACGTATTCGCTGCCACAGCCAGGCGGCGGCGCAAGTGGTGAAAGAGCAGGGGGGTGATAACGATTTAATCGACCGCCTCAAGGCCGACCAGGCGTTTGCTAAAGTCGATTTCGCCATCGCACTCAACGCGCAAAAATTCATCGGCCGCGCACCCCAGCAAGTGGACGAATTCTTGGCTGATACTGTCGAGCTAATCCGCCGCAAATACAAAAACCAGCTTCAGCAATCAGCGGATGTGAATGTTTAGATTCACCTTATAAATAGCCCGACTGTGTCAGTCGGGTCCGGATGCTATGAGCATCCGGCTACACGCAGCTGAGCACAGCGAGGCAAACGTGGGCTCACACCAAATCCAGCCGCCGTACTCGTTGCCGGGCAGCCGCCCGGCACTGGGAGCACACGCCGCTGATGATCAACCGGTGTCCGGTCACGCGGAAATTGTGTTCCCGGGCCACTGCTTCGCGCAGCTTCAGCAATTCTGCACTGGAGAATTCAATCAGCTTGCCGCATTCGGTGCAGTGTAAATGATCGTGCTGCGGGTAACCGTAATCGTGCTCGTACACCGCCCGGCCGCCCAGAACCATCTTTCGCAACAGCCCGGCATCGACCATTTCTGTCAACGTGCGGTAGACGGTGGGACGGCTCACTTTGCGGCCCGCCGATTTGCGACTTAAATCCAACAGCAGTTGGTCGGCGTCAAAATGTTCGTGTCGGCTGGCGATTTGCTCCACCAGAATCCGCCGCTGCTGGGTAATCCGCTTGCCGCGAGATTGTAAATACTCCTCGAACCGCTCTCGCGGCGAGAGCGCAACTTCCACAGTGCCCAGGGCGAAATCTTGCGGCATGACGAAACCAGCGTTCGAGGGACAAAAACCAGGGTTCGGCTGGCGGAATCGACGAAGAGCAATTCAACGCAGCACAAATCAATAATGATTCTATTTTAGCTGCTCACTGAGGCAAGCGAAAGCTATATAGCCCGAGGGTATCCGTCGGGCGTTAAGAACGATCTCGTACGCGAATGTCCGCTCCTACCTCTGCCCCGTCGACGGAAACTGTCCTCTGGCCGGTTGCGGATTGAACCGCATGCCCGACGATTGGTTGAACTGGTACATTGGCGTGGTGTCGAGCTTATAAGTGGGAGATCTTTTGTAGGCTGCTTCCCAGTCGAGTTGATTTTTGGCGCCTACGTCCTTGACGAACTTTTCAAACGTTTGATCGGGCTTGGCGCCGCCCAACCACAGCCACCAATCGCCCAGGCTGCCGCTTTTCGGCCATTGGATTCCCGTGATGTAAGGAATCGCCAGGACCACGAGGCACACCAAAACAGCGCCGGCCGTCACGAGCGAAATCTTCGTGGACACGCGCTCCCAATCGGTTCGGTTGTGAGCTGCCGAACCTGAAGCTTGAGCGGGGCTGGCAGTGTCTGTTTCGAATGTATTCTTTTCCGGCGGCTGAAAGTAAGCCGCGGTTTGCAATTGAGTATCGGCCATAACGCGCCTCGAGTGGAAGCAGGATTACTTTCTTCCTAAAGTCTAGCTCACATCGGCAAAACGGGGCGAAAAATGCTAGTGGCCTTCTGCATTTTCCAGCTCACTACGATTTTATTTTATTCACGTTGGCTGCTTGCAACTGGCGCTGTCTGCGCCTATATTGAGCGAGCTTTTCTTTTGCTCTTGCATGCTAGGGGTAGACTATGCCAGATCATTCCTGGCTCAGCATCGACCAATTGCTGCAAATGTCGGGTGCTGAATTCGCGCAGCAAGACATTGCCGCTGTCAATTTGGCTTGTGCAGTCGGGCTCCCCGGCTCGGAAGGATTGGACATCGCCCTGTGCCTCGACCGGCTTGATCAATGGACCGATCATGCGCGTCTGGCAACGCACAAGGCGATTGAGAACAAGCCGAAATTCCCTGAATACCGCGATTGGTCAGACGCGCGCTATCGGGCGTTAATGGTCCAAATTTGCCTTCAAAACCACTTGGGTGTGAAATACAATCACGCTCAGATGGAACGAGAATACGATGGCAGTGATTCGCGCGACCTGTTCATCCATGCGGTATTGACGACTAGTCATTTGGCGATGTGTACGACCGCACCAATGATTTTCGCCGCGATCGGCCGACGGCTTGGTTATCCCATAAAACTGGTTAAGACGAAGCAGCATATTTTTTGCCGGTGGGACGATTCTACTGGCGAACAATTTAATATCGAAGCCACCAGCCCCGGGTTCTACACTCACTCAGACGAATACTATCGAGCGTGGCCTTTTCCTTGGACAGTGTTCGAAGAACGTAGTGGTTGCTGGTTGAGGAGCTTAACTCCGCGCGAGGAACTTGCATTGTTTCTCGATCTACGCGGAACATGCTTTTTCGATAATCTCGAAAGCCAGCAGGCCGCCGATTGTTTCTCCGCAGCATGTTCGCTAGACAAGAGTGATCCGGAAATTGAATTACGCTGGGCGATGGTCACGTTTTTGCAACCGACCATTCAGCGACTGAGACAGCAAGACTCTTCTGATTCGTCGCAACCGCTCGTCGTGACTTTCCCTAAGCCCCGCCAAACATGGGAAAAAGTTTGTTGTTCTGCCTCTAAAAATTGGTTGGACCGAATCATTCGGAGTCGACGCACCAGGAGTAACGACATTCTGCGGGAATTTGTCCATACTGAAATTGCAACTGCCATGTAAACAGGAGCTGCATTAATGACTAACCTGACAGCTACCCGGAATTGGATCGCAGGCAGCAACGACTTTGACTTTAATTCTGCCGAGAATTATGGCTATTCGTATGTGGGCAACTCTCCAGTCAATTACACAGATCCAACTGGTCTTGTTCATTGTCCGCCAACCCAGAAGGAAATCGACGATGGCGAAGCTATTCCCGTAGGAGACCTCGATGGTGATGGCAAGACTGACTACAAATTCCCAAATGAATTGGGGAATGGCTATGGATCGTTTTGCTTCTCGAGTGGTGGTTCGGACTTCTATATTACAGCACCCGACGGAAGTTATGTTCATCGATGTCCATACGTCGCAGGAGAAAATCAGTGGCATATCAATAATCTTGGATCCACAAGCTCGGTTAGGGACCCGAATACCGGCGAAAAGATTACTTACAAGTATTTTCGCGAGCTAGACGAACTCAAGATTAAGGTGTATTCAAAAAATGGCATTTGTATGCGGTCACAGGTCATCCATCCAGCACCCAAAAAACCAGATAATCTCCCATGGCCAGACAATGTGACGCCTATCGAGTCACCACAACGACCCAGATGAACTCGTCACCGTGTCTGCATTCACATTAAGAGACTGATATGAAGCTAGTTGTAATTGGCGCTATGGCGTATGCCACTGTTTTGCTTTGTGTCTACACAACAAAGGGAGACGAAAAACAGGAGGAAACCTTGCCAAGAGACGATCTTTATCATTTGAAGCTCTCGGACGATTCAATAATTAGCATTCGTGCAAATATTCAACCAACCGAGGGCCGTCAAAGCGTTCAAGTATCATTGGTTCGCCATCCCAAAAATACGCACTATGACAAGCAGCCTTCCATCTGGAGTACAGTTCTTACTACCTTCGAGTATCTACCAGGACCTGTTCGGGCTTATGCGCTGGTGAAAGAAACAAAAGAAAAAGTTTTCGTATATTGTTTATGGAATAGTCAATATTTTACGCTCGAAACAGCAACTGGACGCATTATTAACAAGGGAGAAGGGGACGAAACACTTAAAGATTACGCTGCCCTTGCGCCAGTTAAACTCTTACTCATTCCCCCTTCAACCGGAAGAAAGATGTCCGAACAAGAGTTTGAAGATTTTGAAAAATGGGAAGCCGACTCAAAACGACATGGTGACGATCCAATCCAGGAAAAAGATATCGCCCCCCCAAAAAAGTAGCTGACGATCGATTGCGAAGGCACAATTAAGCGGTTTAGCTACAAAAGTATCAAACAAGATAGCCAAAACTTTCCATTTTTGTGCCACTCGTTTGGTATCATGCCCATTAGCTTCCCGTGGTGGAAGAATCAGCGTGAGTGATAACTCTGCTTCGCTGGTATGGTCTTTGGCAATTGAAATCAAGACTCTGATGTAAGCGAGTTACTCCGAAGCTCGCTTAGGTCTCATCTCATCCAAGCTGCGGGCTGGGAATGAACTGCGGCCATGCGGCCGAGAGCCATTGCCGTGCCAGAGCAACCTTGCGTGCCAATGTCAAGAAAAAAATTTCGGCGTGGGCGGAAAGATGCAGGAAAATTCAACTGGCAAAATCACTGGTTTTACCGAGCGAGCGACGTCCTAAATTTCCGCTTGAAGATTTCTGTGGGCGCAGTGCGTTTGGCCAATCGCGGTTTTTCCCGCCTGAAACGGATGTCTGTGTCAAGAAAAAAACCTGAAACGGAAACGATGCGAAAGCTGGCGCAATAAAAAACCCCCGGTCGGACCAGACCAGGGGCACCAAAGCATCGCCAATGCGATAAGCGGTGTGTGGACAATCTTGATTTGAAGTTGCGGTCTACGGTCGCGTCTTTATGGCTGACTACAGACCATGGACCACTGGCCATCAACGCTTACGCGATTTCATCGAGCAGGCGGTCGACGGCCATGTTCATTTTGTCGTCGGTCATGTAGCTGCCGTTGGCGATCGCGGTTTTGATATCATTTACGCGGTCCCAGCGGATATCGGGAATTTCACTTAGCTTGCTGGCCATTTGCGCGGCCGGCGAAAGCTGCAATTCGTCGGTGGTATCGACCGACGACGGGTTGGCCGCCGAGTTCGGCGACGAGGTCCGATTAAAATGCGGGGAGTTAATGCTTTGGGTACCGTGCAGTTGAGAGAGGCCGTTAATTTGCATGACAAATCTCCTTCGGACCACCAATCGCAGATCAGAGCTGACCGACCAGCGGAGAAATCCGCCGGGCAATTGGCTGGCCACAGTATCCTTGGTCACAGTGTCCTTGGTCACAGCGACGTAGAGCGGGAATCCGCACCGGTCGGCAGACGCCCCTTTGGCATTTGGCTGAACCGAACCATGGGGTTGATACAGCCCAAGCCAAATGGCTTCGCACAGAAAAGTATCGGGCTGAGTGAACCTCATGGAATGCGGTCTGCCAAACGGGTTGGGGTTGTCGCCGTCCCTGGTATTCTACTTCGCAACGGGCGACCGGCGCCGCATCCCTGTGCCACCAAGCGATCTCGCGGCTTCGGAGATTTCGCAATGTGTACATCGGATGAGACCTACCGGAATTTCGATGAAAACCACAAACTGCCATCTTGCGCCGCTTGACCCGATTTTCCCGGGCACGTGCGGCGGTAACAATGCTCACGGGTATAC
>DASRSD010000122.1 GCA_035656635.1 Pirellulales bacterium | reverse complement strand
CGACGCATCGCCGGCTTTGACCACGGATGAGGGGCGAGTGTTGGCCGATAAGCTGGGGCACTCACCTTCCGCATCAGAAGCAAAGGAAAGTGCTGTCCGTTCTTCGGCCCAGCAATTGGCGTGGCTAGCTTTGGTTGACATTCTGGCGTTCTTTGCAATTTTATTGATCGGTTTTGCCTATGTTTGGCGACGCGGCGATTTGGATTGGGTTCGGGCAGTCACACAAGAACCCGTTGCGCAACCTCAGCGGGTACCCCCGTCGGGCACGGTGGAGCGCGAATCGGTATTGTTGGCATGAATTTTCATTTTTGCTAATCCGCAATCCAGGCATAACGCCCTGCGGTAAATTGGTAGGCTGAGATGCGTGGACAATCGTTCCTTGACCGTCTGAAGCAGCAGTTTGGCGACGGCAAAATCATCGGTGGCAATCAGGAGGCGCTCGATCCTTGGATCGAAGTTTCACCGCCTGCGCTTGTTGAAGTATGCACCTATTTGCGCGATGAGCCGACTTTGCGTTTTGACATGCTGCAATTAATTTCGGGAGTCGACTATTTCGAGCCCGACCCAAAGAAGGCGGCCAAAGTTTCGGGGCAACCGCACATGGAGTTGGTGTATCACCTGTGGAGCGTCCCGAATCGGGTCAGCTTAGTGTTGAAGGTGATGTTGCCGCGATGGAAGAACGACGTACCGGGCGAGCTTCCGGTAGTTTCCACGGTGAGCCATATTTGGCGCACCGCCGATTGGCACGAACGGGAAGTTTTCGACTTAAGTGGAGTGCGGTTTGTAGGGCATCCGGGTCTGCGAAGAATTTTGTGCCCCGAGGATTGGGTCGGGCATCCGCTGCGGAAAGATTACGAAATGCCCTTAGAGTATCACGGCATTCGGGGAAAGTAGGCCTGTGAAATGAGCATTGCCGCCGACGATCAACGCATCATCGAATTCGACGTGCGCACCGACGAAATGTTGGTGAACATGGGGCCGCAACACCCCAGTACCCATGGTGTGCTCCGGCTGGTGCTGCGCACGGACGGAGAAATTGTTTCCGAGGTCACGCCGCACATCGGATATTTGCACCGCTGTGCCGAAAAAATTGGCGAGAATCTGACCCCCCGGCAATGGATTCCCTATACCGACCGAATGGATTACCTGGCCGGAATGAACATGAATTTGGGTTGGGCACTGACGGTCGAAAAGTTGCTCAAGTATGACATGCCTGCCAAAGGTAAGCACTTGCGAGTGATCATTACCGAATTGGGGCGCATCGCCAGCCATTTAGTCGGCATGGGCGCCTACGGGCTCGACTTAGGCACGTTCAGCCCCTTTTTGTATGCTTTCCGGGAACGGGAAAAAATTCTCGATTTGTTTGAAGAAGCTTGTGGCGCGCGGCTGACCTACAGCTATATCACCGTGGGCGGTGCCACCGCCGATTTGCCGCCCGGCTGGCTGCAGCGGTGCGAAAAGTTTTTGGACGAGCTGGAGCCCATAATTGCGGAATATCATGCCTTACTGACCACCAACGCGATTTTCGTGCGGCGGACTGCAGGAATTGGCGTCATGTCGGCGGAGACGGCGATCAGTTATGGTTGCACTGGGCCAGTGTTGCGCGGCAGCGGAGTCGATCAAGATTTACGCCGCGACGGCGAAGAACGTTTCACCGAAATGTACGACGGGTACGCCTTCGAAATCATTGTGCAGAAAGATGGGCATTATCCGCAGGACCATGCTTACCCGCGCGTGCCGCAGCAGGCAATTTTGGGAGATTGTTGGCATCGGTTTTATGTGCGCATGCTGGAAGTTGTGCAATCGATGGACTTGGTGCGGCAGGGAATCGATCGGTATAGCCGCGCCACAGGCTCGTGGGGCGAGCCGGTAAAATTGGCTGAAAAGCTACCCAAAGGGGAAGCGTATTTAGAAACCGAATGTCCCCGTGGTCAAATGGGCTTTTACATTGTCAGCGAAGGGGGCTCAATTCCTTGGCGTGTTCGAGCCCGAAGCAGCTCGTTTTGCAATCTCTCGGTCACGCACGAGTTGTGCCAAGGCTGCCTGATTGCCGACGTACCGGCGATTGTGGGTTCGCTAGACGTTGTGATGGGAGAAATTGATCGCTAGGCAATAGATGCATTTCCTGCCGATAAGAAAAGGAACGGCCAATCCCGAGCATGCGGGATTGGCCATTTTCGTTTCTCAACTGGCTTTGGGCTGTGGCCCGCCCCAAAATTGGGTGCTGATGATTTCGACCACCACGGTGCCGCCAGAAACTGCGTCTGACACAGCCACGCCAATGGCGTACTTTTCGTTGGTTACGGTTTGCACGTTCTGATTTTCGAGCTTGGCGGTGCTGGAATTGTAAACCGCGCCTACCAAATCGCCTCGCGTGATGGTTCCGCTGGCGGTGAAGCGATGTCGGCCCCGCGTGTGAACTCGAATTTGCGGCGATGCGGGTCCGCCAGATTGGCTGTTGATGACGGCTTCGGCGGCCACGCCGCAAAAACTGTCGTGCACTGCCTGTTGATCGACATTCGCGGTCGTGGAATGTGTAATGTTGTCTGCGACGGAGGCAGCCGTGCTATGCGAGGTCGACTCGAAAACAAGCAGGTCGCCAATAAAAAAGTTAAAGCCGACGTTATTGGCCCACATCATGACGGGGACGGTTTCTCCGCTGTGGTAAAAATTCGGATTGTTGCTGCTCATTCTGATTTTCTCCTGTGAAAAAAGTGGATCGACCTCGGCCATAGTACGATACATATGTACACTATACAAGATGCGTTTTGGGCCACGGTTGCCTGGTTTCGGCCGACGGCAATTGGTTGCTTTGAGTCGTCCGCGATTGTGCGGCAGAACAGCTCCGAGAGCAGGAAAAGACGGTCTCAATTTTTGATTTCCTAAATTTCCCGAGAGTTTTTAGGGGCTTGTCGAGATAGGGGACTTTGTGCCATATTTCACGATCTTAAAGGCTCATCCTCGGTGTATGTGGGGCGAGCCCGCTCTCTGTAGGCGGTTGCCGCGACGGGTCCGCCTTTTCGGACTTTTGCCAGTTAGGACGTGTCACCGGCGGTGGCTGATTTTTTCATTCATCACTGGGGTTGGTGGTCTTGGCTGAGCTATTTGCTCGCCGGGTTCATTCAATGCAATTTGCTCCTGTTGGTGCCGTTTATTGGCGCCATGTTCTTTGTATGGGTGGAGCGAAAGGTTTCTGCGCGAATTCAGGACCGCTTGGGACCGACGCGCACCGGTGGAAAGTTTGGTTGGCTCCAACTGCTGGCGGACGGCTTAAAGCTCATCACCAAAGAAGATTTAATGCCCGGCGAGGCCGACCGGCTGCTCTTCAAGCTGGCGCCTTACGTGAGCTTTGTCTTTTCGTACGCAACGCTGATGGCGCTCCCCTTTGCCGACGGCTGGGTAGCGCTACGGATGAATGTGGGTGTATTTTTCGTCATTGCCGTGCTGGGGTTGGAAGTGTTCGGTGTTATTTTGGCCGGCTATGCCTCCGCCTCGAAATGGTCGCTATTTGGCGCCATGCGCGAAGCCGCCCAAGTGGTGAGCTACGAGGTACCGCTGGGACTGTGTATTGTTACGCCATGCTTAATTGCCGGCTCGCTGGACTTGATTACGATTGCGCAAAAACAGCAAGGCTGGTTTACGAACTGGTACATTTTTCACGATCCGTTCACGTTCATCATTTTTTGGGTGTATTTCACCTGTGCGACGGCCAGCGTCAATCGGGCACCCTTCGATTTGGCCGAAGCGGAAAGCGAACTGGTGGCCGGCTTTCACACGGAATATTCCGGCTTCCGCTGGCTGGCGTTTTACATGGCCGAGTACGGTTCGATGTTTACCGTCGCCGGATTGGGTGCGATTCTGTTTTTCGGCGGCTGGAATGGTCCGATTCCGGTTACGCATTTGCTAGGTTGGGCGTACACGGCAGATGAATCACACTGGCGCACCCTGGGATACATTGCCAATTTACTAGGTTGCATGAATTTCATTGGAAAATGCATTTTCTGGGTGACGGTGATGATTTGGGTGCGCTGGACGTTGCCTCGGCTGCGAATTGATCAGGTGATGAAAACCTGCTTGAAATACTGCACGCCAATTGCCGCGGCGATGTTTGTGGGGGTGGCCGTCTGGCGGTACGAATTCCCGGGCGGGCTATGGGTGAAACAATCGGCGGCATCGGCTGAAGTTCGAGAGGGTGCGTTTATGGATGCCACAAAGAAGGAAGCCGGAACGATCAATCAGCCATCGGCGCAGAAACTTATAGAGAAAATTGCAAGCGAAGAAGTGCAATGAATTGGCACACGATCTATTTTCTTTTGTTCTCGTTAGCGGCTTGTGGCTTTGCGCTGGCTGTGGTGTTTTCCAGCAACATTGTGCGAATGGCGTTTTACTTGGTGCTGTCGTTAGGCGCGACGGCGGGTTTATTCTTTTTGGCCGGCGCCGATTTCATTGGGGCTATGCAACTATTGATTTATGTGGGAGGAACGCTGGTGTTATTGGTTTTCGGCGTGATGCTGACCGCTCAAAGCCCTTTCATCTCTATGAAAACCCACAGCGGTGATTGGATTTTAGCAGCCATTGTGGGCGGTTCACTGTTTGCCGTATTGGTGCAAGCCGCATTTAGCATATCGCAATGGCAAGCCGGCTCATCGAGCAACGACCCGGCAATCGTTGCCGCGCCAACCACAACAACCGTCGGCGAAGGGCTGTTAGGGCTGCGAGTCGATGCCTTGTCAAAAGCTTCAACGCTACAGCAGACTGGCGTATTGTCCGGCTATTTGTTGCCGTTTGAAATTGTGTCGGTGCATTTGCTGGTGGTGTTAATCGGAGCAGCATATTTGGCACGCGCCAAACGACGCAAATTGGTGCAGATGGCGGAAACTTAAAAGCTTAGCGCGAACGGCAGGCGGAGGCACTTTATGAATTTACTCGCAGAACCCATTGGCGTTTCGCATTATCTGGTGGTAGGCGCCGTGCTATTTGTTTGCGGCGCGGTCTGCATGGCAACCAAACGCAATGCTCTGGGCGTGCTGATGGGCATTGAATTGGTGCTCAACGGCGCAAATCTCAATTTCATTGCCTTTGGCAGCCGAGTGCTGCACGCCGACGGTCAGGCATCGATTGGCTTGGACGGGCAATTGATTGCCCTGTTTGTGATTGTTCTAGCTGCGGCAGAAGCAGCTGTGGCGTTAGCCATTACTTTGAATTTTTATAACAACCATTCGACGGTGGATGTGGATCGGGCGGATGAACTGAAGGGATGAATTCGGAAGAACAGATTTCACCGACGCAGCAGAGCACATGAATTTATCGAACGCATTGCCGACACTTCTAGGAATAGCCTGGCTATTGCCGCTGGCGTCATTTGTGCTGATTGTGTTTTTCGGCAAGCACATGGGCTCCCATGGCAAAGGGGCGGCGTATGTGGCTTGCGGAGCGATCATCACCGCATTTGTGCTGTCAGCGATTGCCCTCTTCGGCTGGCTCGGGGAACATCCACTGTCGGCGAAACAGCACAACGCTGCTACTGAACGAGGCGAGCTGGCGAAGTCGTCTGCGGAAGGCGTTGCGCCCACGGAGGAGCCCGCCGCACCCCCGGCATATTACAGTGGCGATTGGTACTCACTGGTCGAAGTCGGCAAACTGAAAATCACGATCGGCTGGTATATCGACGCCTTAACCGTGGCCATGTTTTGCATGGTGACGCTCATTGCCTCTTGCATTCACGTTTATGCCACAGGTTACATGCACGACGAGTTGCACGATGTGACCGATCACGAAGTGCATTTGTCCGACGGCCATCATTTGGTACGGCCGGGCCGCTTTCATCAGTTTTTCCAATATCTGTCGCTGTTCTGCTTCAGCATGCTGGGCCTGGTGATCTCTGGCAATTTGGCGATGACCTTTGTCTTCTGGGAATTGGTCGGCATCTGCTCGTATTTCTTAATCGGTTTTTATTTTGAGCGCAAAAGTGCGTCGACTGCCGCTAACAAAGCTTTCATTGTGAATCGGGTGGGTGATTTTGGCTTTATCATTGGCTTGATGGCATTATTCGGCGCCGTGGGAACGTTCGCATATGGAGATACCAAAGATGCGGATGGCAAATTGCTGGCGCGGGGCCTTTTTAGTGAAATGCGCTCGCCAGAAAACGCTTACAGATTGACGCCGCCCGATGGCATGGTGAAATCGGCGGCTTCGGAAAAAGTGGGAGAAATCGTACAAGACCATCGGCAAATGGGAGGCGATGTCGCAGCTCAATCGGAAATTACCTCCGAGATGCGCGACTGGCGCAGCGATGGCTGGGGATATGGTTTGCTGGTCGTCGCAGGGCTGGGCATTTTCTGTGGCTGTGTGGGAAAAAGTGCGCAGTTTCCGTTGCAGGTATGGTTGCCTGATGCGATGGAAGGCCCTACGCCTGTTTCGGCACTGGTCCACTCGGCAACGATGGTGGCCGCCGGCGTGTACTTAGTCGGCCGTTGCTTTCCTTTGTTCACGCAAGAGGTGTTGCTGGTTATTGCTTATGTGGGTTGCATTACGCTGTTTATTGCGGCGACGATTGCTATTGTGGCAGTCGACATCAAGCGGGTCCTGGCCTATTCGACGGTTAGTCAGTTGGGTTACATGATGCTGTCGCTTGGCGTGGGCGGATGGATTGCAGGATTGTTCCACCTATTCACGCACGCCTTTTTCAAAAGCCTGCTGTTTATGTGTTCCGGTTCCGTCATTCACGCCTGCCACACGAACGATATGCGGAAAATGGGCGGCCTGCTTAAAAAGATGCCTTACACCGGCTACACGATGCTGGTCGGCTGTTTGGCCATTATCGGTACGGGAATTCCATTTGTGGCTGGCTTTAGTGGTTACTATTCGAAAGATTCGATTATTGCCCAAGCACTGTCATTCACGAACCACAATCCGGTGCATCGAGTTTTGTTTATTGCCGCAGCAGGAGGCGCTTCGATGACGGCATTTTACATGTTCCGTTTGTGGTACATGACATTCATCGGCAAACCGAAAGATCATCAGGTATATGAGCATGCTCACGAATCACCAAAAGTAATGTGGATTCCGCTGGTCATTTTGGCGGTGTTTGCCTTTGGCATTGGTTGGCCCATGTGGGGGCTGACAAATCTCCTGGAGCAGGCGCGGCCGGCGGGCACGTTGGAGACGGTCAAAGGCGCGGTCATTTGGCCCAGCCTAGAGCATCCCAGTGAAGAATTAAGTCATACCGACATGGCCATTCACGTGCCGGCTTCAATCATTGCTTTTTCCACGGCGCTGGCCGGCTTTTTACTAGCCACCGTGTTTTATGCCTGGCGATTACTGAATCCGGAAGAGGTGCGGCAGCAGTTCAGTCGGCTGTACCAATTTTTGTGGCATAAATGGTACTTCGACGAATTGTACAACGTCATTTTTGTGCAGCCAGTTTTGTTTGTCTCGCGGCGGGTTTCTGATTTCGACAAGAAAGTTATCGATCGATTTATTGACGGATGCGCATTGGCAGTTCGCGGCATTTCGACCATTGACGATGCGATCGATCGTTGGTTTGTCGACGGACTGGTAAATTGGGTGGCAAGTGCCATACATTCGACGGGATTATCCTTGCGGCGTGTGCAAACGGGTCGCCTCCGGCAATACGTGATGTTAATTATCGTGGGAACGGTGGCACTTTTTATTTTGATTACCTTTTTCCGGAGCTCTTGGGCGGGGTAAGACCAGCCGCATGGCTGCGATGACTCCGTAAGCGGATGTTCTATGAACGGTCCATATATTTTGCCATTGAGTTTAATCACATTTCTGCCGGCGCTGGGTGCGCTGGTAATTGCTTTTTTCCCGGGGAATACCAAGGCAGCCATCCGTTGGTTGACGCTGTTGGTTACCGTTGTCGTGTTCTTGCTGACCGCTTGGTTGGCGATTCCGCGACCGGAAGGGGCCGATACGGCGCAGTTTAATCTGGGCGTATCGGCAATGCAGGATGTGTTTTCGGTGCCGTGGATCAAATCGTTCAATATTTACTATTTGATGGGGACGGACGGCATTAGTTTTCCGCTCGTCGTACTCACTTCGTTCGTGTGTATGTTGGCGATGGGAGCAAGCTGGAATATCGACAAGCACGTAAAGGCGTATTGTATTTTGTTCTTGCTGCTGGAAACCGGAATGATCGGTGTTTTTTTGGCGCTCGATTTCTTCCTGTTCTACGTGTTCTGGGAAGTGATGCTGCTGCCCATGTACTTTTTGATTGGCGTCTGGGGAGGGCCGCGGAAAGAATATGCGGCGATTAAATTCTTCCTGTATACGTTGATGGGCAGCGTATTGATGTTGATCGCCATTTTAATTTTGTACTTCAACAGTGATTTGAAGCTATTGAGCGGCAAGCAACTGCTCGATGCCGGCGTGATCGATCAGCATTTGGCAGCCGAACAACAAAACAGCGCCATTGCCACCATCAAGTTTGCTACGGAACCGCAGCACACGTTCAATATTATGGCATTGCAAGCCATGGGGCAGATGCCGAACTCGCCGTTCAGCCGTGATGCCGATCGGATATTGGGTCAGACGCTGCAATGGTGGGCGTTTTTGCTGCTGTTCATTGGTTTTGCAATTAAAGTGCCAGCCGTGCCATTGCACACCTGGTTGCCCGACGCACACGTTGAGGCGCCTACGCCAATCTCCATGATTCTGGCCGGCATTTTGCTAAAAATGGGTGGGTACGGAATTATCCGAATCTGTTATCCCATTTGCCCTGATGCTGGTTACGATTTGTCATGGTTGGTCTGTGGAATCGGCGTGCTGAGTATGGTGTATGGCGCGTTTGCAGCGATGGCACAGAAAGATTTTAAGCGACTCGTGGCTTATAGCTCTATTAGCCACATGGGCTACGTCGTGTTGGGCTTGGGTGTTTGGAGCGCCACAGCCAGATGGAATTACGATTCAAGCTATTGGGCCTGGGGCATCAATGGCGCGATGTTCCAAATGATTGCCCACGGCATTAGTTCCGCCGGCATGTTCTTTTTGGTCGGGGTGGTGTACGACCGGGTGCACCATCGCAATTTGGATGAGTTTGGCGGATTATTTCATCGAATGCCGTTATACACGGGCTTGGCCATTGGCATTTTCTTCGCAGCTTTGGGATTGCCGGGGCTGTGTGGCTTTATTGGCGAAGTGCTGGTCACGTTGTCGGTGTGGAATTTCAGCCACGCGGTGGCGGTGATTTCGGCAGCCACCGTGATTCTCACGGCCGGATATATTTTGTGGACCATTCAGCGTGTGTACCTGGGACCGGAATACAAAGGTCCAAATGGAGATCATCTGCATCCAATCACCGCGCGAGAACTTGCCATTGCCGTGCCGCTATTGTCATTAGCGATTTTGTTTGGCGTGTATCCGCGAGCCTTGTTTAATTACATGACTCCGACGATTGACAACCAGGCGCAAACGCTGGCGACGTGGACCAAAGAAGTTAAGGATTCTCCGGCGGCGAACACCGCAGCTTTACCGCACCAAGACATCCCGTATGCAAAGGTGATGGGTGTGGCTGAAATCAAGCATTAACCTCCGCAGCCTGTTAGAAAACAGTGAATTTTTCGCAATTAATCAGTTCGTTGATGAGCAACACGACCGGCAGCCTGGCGCTGTTCCGGCCGGAGCTGGCATTGTGCGCCACGATCGTGATCATGTTGTTGCTGCGGGTCTTCCGCGGTCTGGAAAAGATCGACTCATTTTGGATTGCACTTGTTGGAGCGGCCGTAGGATTGTGGTTTTCCGCGCCATGGAGTCAGTTAGACTCCGTGTCGACTCTGAACCGGACAGAATTATTCACGGGAATGCTGGTGTACGATTCGTTCGCAGTTTATTTCCGTTCGATTCTGCTATTGTTTGCCGTGTTGTTTGTAATCTTCACCAAACTTTCGGGAATTCCCGATCGTGAAGACGCTCCCGATTTTTATACGCTGGTATTGGGGGCCACGGTTGGCATGTGCCTGATGGCGACTGCGAACCATTTGGTGATTATCTTCCTAGGTGTGGAAATGGCCAGCGTGCCATCGTATGCGTTAGCAGGGATGCTCAAAGGCAGGCCACGCAGCAGTGAAGCGGCATTGAAGTATTCTGTCTACGGCGCCGGCGCCGCTGGAGTCATGCTGTACGGCATTAGCCTGCTGGCAGGCGTGCTGGGCAGCTGTCATTTGCCAACCATGGCTCAGCGATTGGCCGAATTAATATCGCAAGGACACTTGACCGATCAAGGACTCGTGCTGGGGCTGGGCGGGTTGATGCTTGGCGTGGGGCTGGCATTTAAATTGTCGGCTTTTCCCTTTCATTTTTGGTGCCCTGACGTATTTGAAGGCGCGGCGGCTGAAGTAAATGCCTTTTTAAGTGTGGCCTCTAAAGCTGCGGCATTGGCGCTTTTGATACGCGTGACCGTAGGCTTTACAACATTGCCATTCCAATCGCCTTCCAAGCAAATCTTGCAGGGAGGCGCCGCTGCGATTCAAAGTGTTGAGCATCCTGTGGCTATCAAGTCCGCGGATTATTCGAATTTGTCAAAAACGGCGGTTCGTGTCGCAGCCATGGCGTCCGAACCGGCGGCAGGCAAAGATCCACTGGCTCCAGTGCGGAGTTTTATTGTCCTCTTGGTCGCGCTGATTGCAGCAGTAACGTGCACCTTTGGCAATTTGGCTGCGTATGGTCAAACCAATCTCAAGCGACTAATGGCATATTCCACAATTGCCCATGCCGGGTATGTCATGATGCCGGTGGCGGCAGCGGTGGCACTATCGGGAACAAGCAGCGTGGCCGCTGAGGCCGCCTATTCTGCCGTGCCGTTTTACGTGGGGCTGTATTTGTTCATGAATTTGGGAGCGTTTGCCATCGTGGCGTTTTTGAGGAATGCCACCGGCAGCGAAGAGATTGACGATTTTGGCGGCTTGGTGCGGCTGTCGCCGGGAATTGTGGTGTGCCTGGCGGTAATTCTGTTCAGCCTGGTAGGTTTACCCCCCTTGGCCGGATTTGCCGCCAAATATGTCGCCTTTGCTTCCGTGGTGCGAGCGGTGCAAGTGCCGGGTTTCCGTTCGGTTATGTTAACGTTGTTGGTGATCGGCGGTTTGAATACTGCCCTAAGTCTATTTTATTATCTCCGGGTCATTAAAACGATGGCAATTGATCCGGAGCCCGCCAATCGGCCGGCGCGAGGATTTTCTCTGGTGTCGCTGCCAGGTGCATATGTCGTGCTGGTCACTCTGCCAGTGCTAATTTTGGGAATTTTTTGGGATCAGTTTTACACATGGTTGTACTCTGGCGCGAGCAGCTTGATGTAATGCGCCGGTCTTTCTCAGCAGAGCAACTCGTGGCGGCAAAAGAGAACAGGAATTTGAATGACGCCACCTGAGCCCAATGCGATTCTCAATCGCTTGCTGGTGACTATTTATCGATCTCTGCCGATGTATTTGGCCGATGCCGTGCCATGGATGCACCCTGGCGACGAGAAAGCCAAACATGCGCTCAATCATATTGTGGCAGATTGCCACCTGTATGCCGGCAAAGTTGCCGAGTTACTGCTTTCACGAAGACGGCGTTTCAGTTTTGGCGAATATCCGATGGTTTTTACGGATACGCACGATTTATCCCTCGATTACTTGATCAACGAGCTCATTTATTACCAAAAGCAAGATGTGGCCGCGATTGCACAATGCATGGCTGATTTGAATTCGGATCCGGCAGCCCATGCTTTGGCTGAAGAGGCGCTGGGCAATGCACGTGGGCACCTGGAATCGTTGGAGGAACTTATTCGCCAGCCGGTTCCTGCCGCGTGAGTGAAGTTCAATAGTTCGCATGGTTGGTGACCACAACGTGTCGAGAATAAGTTGCTTTTAGCGGTGTGCCATCGATGTCTTTGGTCGATACCCATGCCCATTTGGATCAGGAAGAGTTTGACGCCGATCGGGCGGCGGTGATCGAACGGGCAAGTGCTTCAGGAATCGAACGAATGATTGCCATCGGCGTGACAGCAGATTCTAGCGCTGCAGTTGTTCGTTTGGCAGCGGACTACTCAACGGTATATGCTGCCGTGGGAATCCAGCCCAATTATTGTGCCCAAGCAAAATCTGATGATTGGGAGCGAATTGTCCGGTTGGCGGCCATGCCAAAAGTAGTGGCCATCGGCGAAACTGGGTTGGACCGCCATTGGGATTATAGCCCGTTCGACTTACAACAAGATTTTTTTGATCGCCATTTGCGATTGGCACAAGAACGAAAGCTTGCCTTTGTGGTTCATACCCGGGAAAGTGAATCTGACGTACTGGCGATGCTAAGAGCAGCTCGGGGGCGGGACAGCCTATTAGGAGTTATGCATTCGTTTACAGGGAATGCTGCGACGGCAGAAGAATGCATCGAATTGGGGCTTTACATTAGTTTTGCGGGGATGGTGACATTTAAAAAAGCGGCGGATTTGCGAGCCGTCGCAGCCAGCGTTCCTGCCGAGCGAATCCTGGTGGAGACGGATTGCCCGTACTTATCACCACATCCCTTTCGTGGCAAACGGAATGAACCGGCGAATCTGGTTCATACAGTTCAAGTGTTGGCCGACCTGCGGGGCGTTAGCGTTGAGAAATTCGCCGAGCAGACTTCGCAGAACGCAAAGAGGCTATTTGGAATTTCGTGATATCGACATAGGTTCACGCAAAATCGTCGTAGTTGAAACCAACCTGCCTGCATGACTTGCGTAGTTTGTAATTTGTCGTCTAGCCTCTTGTTGGATTTGGAGCAGCATGGTACAAAGCGCGCGACGCGGGTTACAGGTTGCCGGATGTTGGCGGCATTCCGGTAACTAATCATTTAGGAGATCGCCACTACCCATGAACGAGCAGAACGCAAGTTCGCACCAGGTCTTGGCTGACGAAGGAATGCACGTCGGCGAGACTGAGGAACCTCCTGGTCTGGAACAGACACAAAATCGAGGCCATCGGAATCCGGTCTGGAGTCAGATCCCAGAACATCTTTGGCAAGATTGGCAATGGCAACGGCAGCATTCCATTCGCACAACAGCCCAATTGGCCGAATTAATGCCGCTTGAGGCGGAGGAAATTGCTGCCCTGGAGCAGCTGGAAAATAAGTACCGGATGGCTATTCCGCCATATTATTTTTCACTGATCAACACGTCCGATCCACTCGACCCCATTCGGCTGCAATCGGTTCCATCATCATTAGAAGTGCAAAATATTTCCGGCGTGGAGCTGGATGATCCCCTAGAGGAAGATCAAGACTCCCCTGTGCCGGGCGTTACCCATCGGTACCCTGATCGAGCGCTTCTAATTACCACGCCCATTTGCAGCATGTACTGTCGATTCTGCACGCGCAAACGTGTCACCCTAGATCGCGATGGTTGGGACTCTCCAAGCCACAGTGAAGAGCAGATGGTCCATTATGTCCGGACTACGCCTGCCATTCGTGATGTAATTCTCTCTGGCGGCGATCCATTAACGCTGCCGATCACTAAGCTTCGTTGGTTTGTGAACCAGTTGGCTGCCATCGAGCATGTCGATGTCATTCGCATTGGCACTCGCGTGCCCGTTACGCTACCGCAACGATTGTTCGATCAGGAATTGATTGATTTTCTGGCGGATGCCAAAAAAATCTGGATTCAAACGCACTTCAACCACCCCAGAGAAATCACCGCGGAATCAGCCCGCGCTTGCCTGGCGTTAACGAGCGCCGGCATGCCAGTAAATAACCATTCCGTGCTGCTAAAAGGAGTGAATGATTCGTTGGAAACAATGCACCGATTGGTCCGCGGACTTCTGCGAATAAAAGTCCGACCATATTATTTATTTCATTGCGATCCCGTGACTGGCGCGGGGCATTTTCGCACGTCGGCGTGGAAAGGCATTGAGATTATCGAAGGTCTGCGAGGTCATGTTTCTGGGCTGGCGGTCCCCACTTATGTAATCGATGGACTGCACGGTGCGGGAAAAATTCCAATGATGCCCAACTACCTTCTTTCGGCATCTGAACATGCCATTGTTTTGCGAAATCACGAAGGCATGATTTTCCGATACGAGCCGGAAGATAAATTGAATGGTTGTCAAACGACGGGTGGGTATGGTGTCAGCGAGGTACTTAGCAATCGCGGTCTTCCACTTGTGCCGCCGAATACGCCGCGACATGCGCGGCGACGGAAACCGCACAATGGCCGCCGTGCTCGATAGTTATTGCGGAGTTTGAATGTGAAAATTGCCTTGACCTATACGCCTCGGATATCGTGCATCGGAAGTACGGACAAAATCAACGCCCAGGTGACGGTCGAAAATTCAAATGGGTCGACAAGCGAATTAGCTGATGATGCCGAGGAGGAATTCGATTCGCCAGAAACAATCGATGCAATTTCCAATGCGATTGCTTCTTGCGGATTTGATGTGGAGCAATGGGGCGACGGCCCATTGCTTATGCGTCGTTTGCTTGATTCGGAACATCCTGACTTGATATTCAACCTGGCCGAAGGACGGGGCATACATCGGTCGCGGGAAGCATGGGCTCCCGCATTATTTGAGATGTTTGGCATTCCGTATACCGGTTCCGATCCGCTAACATTGTCGGCGACTCTCGATAAAGATTGCGCCAGGCGGTTGGTGCGCGAGGCGGGAGTGTCTGTGCCGGTCGGGATGCTTGTTAATGGGTCGCCACAAGAATTCTGTGCACAACTGGCCGCGCTGCCATTTCCCGTAATCGTTAAGCCGGCGTTTGAGGGTTCCAGCAAGGGGTTAGGTAATCACAGTGTTATCGAGGATTATAGCCATCTCGACGATGCAATCACTCGGTGTAGTGCTTGCTATCGTCAGCCGGTCTTGGTGGAGGAATTCATTGACGGCGATGAACTCACGGTGGGTATATTGGGCAATAATCCTCCGACAATTGTGGGTGTCATGCGCGTCTCGCCCGTGAAAAATCAAGGCCGTTTTGTCTACGGATTGGATGTCAAGCGTGATTGGCGCCGGCGCGTGCATTACGAAATCCCAGTTCCGCTGAGCGAAGTCGACCTAGCGGCTGTATGTAATTCCGCGCGCACGGCATTCCGTGCACTAGGCTGTCGCGATGTGGCGAGACTGGACTACCGCTTTAAAGATGGCATACCCTATTTTCTAGAGGCCAATCCGCTTCCGGGTTTGACCCCTGAATCGAGCGATTTGGTTTTGCTAGCCGAGGGCATGGGAATCGATTATCGAGAGTTGATTGAAAGGATTGTCAATGCGGCCTTGCAAAGGTATCAATTGCACACTGCCATCTAAGCTTCGCCTTTGTAAAATCATTGTGCGGATTGCCGACGCTATTCATTGGCCAGAGTTAGTCGAAATTGACACTGAATTGTGACTCGCTCGTTACATGCTGTTTTGCTCTACAACACTCCGCTGCTCCGGAGTGAAGATCCAAATTCTGCTTCTGAAGCAGGAGTATTAGAATCGGTCGCAGCTCTTAGAGCAGCATTTCGCGCCTCCGGACATCAGGTTAGCGATGTCGCGGTCAACATTTCATTAGCGGCAGTGGTTGAAGAATTGGAAGAGATACGGCCAGACGTGGTTGTTAACCTGTGCGAGAGCTTTGCTGGCAATTCAATTGGTGAATCGCATATTGCGGCCGTGCTTGAACTATTGGGTGTGGCATATACGGGCTGTTCACCCGAATGTTTGGCAGTATCTCAAGATAAGCCAAGGGCCAAGCGTTTGCTCTTGGGTGCAGGATTGCCGACGCCGGAGTTTGTCGAGGTCGCGCGCAGCGAAATTCCACCTGAGCAACTGAAAAAGTGGTTGAATGGATCGCCGCTGATAGTAAAGCCGGCAACAGAAGATGCTAGCCTTGGCATTGGAAGCGAGAGCGTTGTTACGGAATGGCGTGCGCTCTTGCGTCAAATTACTAGGGTCCACAACCTGCATGGCAATGCTTTGGTCGAGCGTTTTATTCCAGGTCGGGAGTTCAACGTTGGAATCATTGAAATTCCTGAATTGCAGTTGCTCCCAATTGGAGAGATTGACTTCCATCAGAAGGCTTTGCCGCATCTTTGTATTGTAACATACGACGCCAAGTGGGTGCGAAATTCACAGGACGATTTGTCGACGCCGGTTTGCTGCCCGGCGAACATTGGGCCGGCGTTAGCACGAAAATTGGAAGAGATCGCAGTCAAAGCATATCGACTCGTTGGTTGCCGGGACTACGCTCGAATTGATTTCCGCGTCGATGACCAAGGGCAGATCTACGTTCTTGAGGTAAATGCCAACCCAGATATTGGCCCTGAGGCTGGCCTCGCCCGAATGCTGCACGGAGCCGGCATCCCGTACTATCAATTTGGAACGCGTTTACTGAACACCGCAGTGACACGAAGAAAAATCTTGAACAGCACGCGAAAGCTGGTAGCAAAAGTTTCCACAGCTCCCAATAGTTCGCAAGCAAAAATTCGATCAGAAGCTCATATACGCGATTTTCGCTCAGAAGATCGTCAAACGCTTGTCGAAATTGTCTATGCCAGCGGCGTTTTCCGCGCTGACGAAATTCGAGTCGCGGACGAAGTCCTTGGCACAGCGCTGCACGAGGGTGCCACGGGAGATTACCATGTCCTGGTGGCAGAATCGCATGGTCATACCATCGGTTGGTCATGCCACGGACGAGTTCCCTTGACGGATGCCACCTTTGATTTGTATTGGATTGCTGTCGCACCAAATTTCCAGAAGCAGGGGATCGGCAAACAGTTGATTGCCCGAGTGGAATCCCGTATCCAAGCTGCGGGCGGCCGCTGGTTGCTTGCCGAAACATCCTCGACAGCGGCGTATCAATCCACGCGATTGTTCTACCGAAGTTGTGGTTTTCACACACTGAGCGAAATTGATGATTTTTACCGACTTGGTGACGGCAAAATCACGTTTGGAAAACGAATTGCTTAGCGACGCAGGACGAAATACTAGGTAGATGCTCTTTCAGGCAAGGTGGTGAAAGCAATCCTGGCATGCAGGTGAACCAAGACTATTTAAGCTTCGGATGCGGTCGATTGCTAAAACCTGCTGAGGTGGCGCATAAAGATTGTCTAGGTTTTCCAGAGCATTTTTAGTTGAGCAAACGCCTTGACTATTCTCGCCCGATTACCTAGAGTCCTCAGCCGCAATTTAGGACCTAGCGGCACGAACGGTTACCAATCATCGGAAAAATTCTAGTTCTGCCGTTTCAGCAAAAGGAAGCCCCATGCGGCAAACTACTCGGAATCAATTATGGATCGTCGGCATTGGCATCGTGGCGTTCTTCGCGAATCTGGGTGCGACGCGGCTTTGGGATCAAGATGAGGCGTTTTTCGCTCGTACGGCCGTGGAAATGCGGCAGCGAAATGAATGGATCGTACCGTATTTCAACGGCGAATTGTTCGCCCACAAGCCTCCGATTATGTTCTGGATGATGCGGATTGGTTTTCTATTGTTTGGAGTAAACGAATTTGCCGCACGATTTTGGCCTGCTGTTTTTGGAATTGGCACGGCACTTTTGGTTTACAGGCTTGGACAGCGGATGTTCAATTCGCAGGTTGGCTTATGGGCCGGTTTGGCGATAACCACTGCCGTAATGTTTGACGTGGTTGCCCGCGCTGCAACGCCGGATAGTTTTTTAGTGTTCTTCTCGGCATTGGCATTGTACATTTTTGCGCGACGAGAAAATTGGGAGAGTATTGCTAACCAACCAGCAGCGACCGCCAACCTTACTCCATTGCCGTGGTCAACTTGCGCTGCGATGTACTGTGCGATGGGATTAGCAGTGCTTGTAAAGGGGCCGATCGGCTTACTTTTGCCTGGAGCGACGATTGGGTGCTATTTGTTAATGCGCGATCCACGGGAACGTAGCAGTGGAACTACGCGTGCAGATGGCATTTTTCCGTTTTTTTGGCGTCTTTCGCCTGCGCGTATTTTATATGTATTTTGGTGCATGAGGCCATTTACTGCCTTGGCCGCAATCGGTGTTGTTGCCGGACCATGGTTTGCTCTGGTTGGGTGGCGCACTGGCGGCGATTTTCTGCGAGAATTCTTCGGTGTACAGAATTATGGTCGGTTTATGGGGGCGATGGACGGTCATAGTGGCGGATTTTGGTATTACCTGCCCATCATTTTGGTCGGATTTTTTCCCTGGTCGATCTTTGCAATTCCCACCTTGCTCGATATGGCCCAGCGTTGCCGGGGCAGAGAAAGATGGTCGCGGGGAAGCAAATTCTTGGCTTGCTGGATTGTGGTGTATGTTGGATTTTTCTCTCTAGCGGCAACGAAATTGCCGAATTACGTGTTGCCTGCATATCCGGCGCTGGCGTTGGCGACAGCTTGCCTAATTGACCGCTGGCTCACGCGGCCGAATTCGATTCATGTTTGGTGGCCAAGGCTGTCGTTTGGTTCGCTAGCATTGGTTGGAGGGCTAGTAGCGGTTGCGATGCCATTGTTTGCATTTGGAACATTTCGGGGCCATTCATTATTGGATCAGTTTGGCATTTCAACCGAATTGACAAACGAGATCGCAGCAATTGGCTGGTTAGGTGGAATTCTTCTCATCGCCGGCATTTCTGGCATTTTATTCGCAGCACGAGGCCAACAACACGCTGCGATGATTGGCTTGGCCGCTGCCGCGCTCACACTGTGCACGGCCCTGTTCGCTGTGCTTGCTGTTAAACTTGATCGACATCAACCCTCTCCGACGGTGGCTGAAGTTATT